>JAKJHH010000057.1 GCA_022703965.1 Verrucomicrobiota bacterium | reverse complement strand
GAGCTTATAAACATGAGTTCAAAAGCATTGAAAACATAGATTCTTTGTTCTTTTCTATTTATGGCTAGCGCTTAAGGAGACGGCAGTCCCTTGCCGTCGAATCCTTAGACGCTGCTTGCCTGAAGCAATGGGAGAAGAAGCCGTCAAGGGACTGACGGCACTACCCGTCAAATGTCCCTCAAAAATGAAAAATTCAAATGAACTATTCCGTGTGCTTTCTATCTTTTATGCTTAACGGGATTTCTTTTCGCACTATGGACATCATGGACGGAATGGACTCTATGGACAAAGAAGTTCTCGAACGCTTATAATTCGACAATCTTTTTATAACACTTTTTTGTTTCAGCCATAACACGTTAATGATAAATTACCAGTCCTTTGTATATAAATAAAAATCCCCAGTGAGGCGGGCGAAGCCAGAGCCGAAGCAAGGAAGTCCTTGCAGGCCAACAGTGTAGCTCAATTTCGTTTGTTTCACGGAAGACATAGTAAAAAAATTGGCGACTGATTTTTCCACGTGAGGCAGGCGCAGCCAGAGCCGAACAGCGAGGGTGCAGGGGGACACCCCTGCTAGAGGAGGGCGTTGGTCCAGTTGTTTCGGCCATATTCGTCGCGGCATTCTTCAGGAGTTTTGCCGAATTGTTTTTTAAAAACTCTGTTAAAATAACTTTGATCCTCATAGCCGAGTTCAAGAGCGATTTCTTTTATCATTTTCCGACTTGTCGCTAATTCGCGCATGGCGGCTTCCATTTTTTTTCTTGTAATATAACGAAGCAGAGGGATTCCGCGAGCTTTTACAAAAAGCCGGTTTAAGTGACGTGGAGAAAATCCGCAAAAAGATGAAAGCCGATTCAAACTTATGTCTTCAGACAAATTTTCTTCAATATATGAGTCAATCATTTTCAGTGTTATGCCGCTACCGGTGGATGGACTTTGTGAATCTGAACAGAAAATCGAAAAATTCAGACGGAAAAATCTAAGAAGCATATCTTTTAAGAGAATTGCGACACGTTCATGCTTCAAAATTTCTGAAGTATTAAGTTCCTCGTTAATTTTCTGTAGAGAATCGCAGAGATCCTGACTGCCCGGGAAAATGTATCCAGACTTTTTGATCAGCGCATCGAATTTTCCCTTGGAAGAAGGATTTTCAAAATCTATTGTCAAAGAATATCCATGAATTACAGAAGGAGTCTTGGCGCAGACTCTCTGATGCTGAAATCCCGGTGGCAGAACTAGCCAGTCGGCACGTTTTTCATCTATCTCAATAATTTTTTCTGAAGTTTTATATTCAACAGTGCCGAGATTCATCATAGAAATTTCATAATGATTGTGTGTATGAAAAATTGTGGACATGCTTTTTTCTTCATAATGATGAGAAATGAAAAGTGTTTTTATGAGTATAGGGCCGAGTTTAAGGATATTCTCGCAGTCGAGTGCACGTGCGAGGCTCTTATTTCTTGAAATAAAAAACTCTGGCGATAGTCTTTCCGTTCCGAATTTTCGCTCATTTTCAGTCATAAACAAGTCCTTTTAGTGCAAGAGATGTCCTTAAAATCCTATTGTTCATACCTGCTTTAAGTCATATAATATTATCAAAGGGCGCTAAAATGCAAACAAACATCAAATAAACGGAGTGTTTAAGATGAAAGAAATATGTATCAAGAAAGAACTTCAGAGAACAAACCCGGATTACCTTGTCTATGTACCTGCCAAGGCTGCAGGAGGAAATGATTGCGGAAACGAACATTTTCTTGTATTCAATATAACTGAAACTTTTCTTGCGACCGTCTGGACTCAGAGTACTTTTGAGGGACGTCCGGATCAGAGGATTGTTTTCAGCAGAAGCCGTAACGGCGGAATTACTTGGGAAGCTCCGAAAACCATAGCCGGCGGCAATGCCGATCCGACAACAGGCAAGGATATGTGCAGCTGGGGATTTCCTCTCATTTCAAAGAGCGGAAGAATTTATGTAATTTATAATAAACATATCGGCCTCAACGACATATTCTCGCATACCACCGGAATTATGGCTTGCAAGTACAGCGATGACAATGGCGACAGCTGGTCCGAAGAAACAATTATTGATATTCCTAAGGACAAGTGGGATAATCCGGACAAAAAGATGCCGTCGAACTGGATCGTCTGGCAGAAGCCTTTGAGAATGAGCGACGGACGTTATCTTGCCGGATACACTCACTGGGTAAGTCCTAAAGTCCGTCCTCCGGCTCCGTTGAAAGTCTGGTGGGCTGAAGAAGCTGTTGTTCAGTTCATGCGCTTTGAGAATATCGATGATAATCCGGCTCCGTCCGATATCAAGATTTCATGGCTTACTCTTGATGATAAAGCGCTTAGAGCTGGTATTCCAAATTATCCTGATGTCAGTGCGCTTCAGGAACCTTCACTTGTCGAACTGCCTGACGGACGCATTTTCTGCGTGATGAGAACTGCGACAGGCTCGCCTTACTACTCAGTTTCAGCAGACAAGGGGGCTACATGGACCACCCCCGATGTTCTCAGATACAAGGATGAAGGGCCGGCGCTTATACATCCTTTCAGTCCCTGTCCGATATATTCGACAGGTGATGGAAAGTATGCAGTATTTTTCCATAATCATAACGGAAATTTCGGTAAGTGGAACAGCTATCAGACTACTTCTCACAGACGTCCTATCTACTTCGCCAAGGGCGAGTTCAAGAAAGACGCAAAGCAACCTGTATGGTTTTCCGGTCCGGCCTTCCTAATGGACAATGAAGGTGTTCCGCTCGGAGGCATGGATAAGCATGGCAGAACAGACCTCGCCATGTATGCCAGCATGACTATTCAGTATGGGGAACCGGTGCTCTGGTATCCTGAACGTAAGTTCTTCCTTCTTGGCAAAGCCATTAAGAGACAGAGACTTGACGATCTTGATGTGGATGCTGAATATTGATTCCTTTTAAGGAGGATTTTCCAATGAAACGTACAGAAATAAATAAATCCATAGATGATGCGATAGCATTTTTCGCGAAAATGAATTTCGCTCTCCCTGCTTGGTCGCGCTGGACTCCGGAAGAATGGGCGACAAAAGGCGATGAGTGCCGTGAAATTTGCGAAACAAGAATCGGCTGGGATGTAACGGATTTCGGTTCCGGAGATTTTAAAAGTGTAGGACGTACAATTTTTACACTTAGAAACGGAAACAGTCTGAAGTCAGATCTATATCCCAAAAGCTACGCTCATAAAGCGATGTATATGCTTGAGGATCAGAGGTCTCCGATACATTATCACAAGAGTAAACGTGAGGACATCTGCTGTGCCGGAGGCGGCGTTGTCGCAATCAGACTCTGGCAGGCTGCTGAGGATAACTCACTGATGGACAAGCCTTTCAATGTGGCAATTGACGGCATAAGACGTCTGGTCACACCCGGAGAAGAATTGTATCTTGAGCCGGGGCAGTCAGTTTGCGTTAATCCCCGCACCTATCATCAGTTCTATGCTCTAAAAGGGAGAGGTACATGTCTGACGGTAGAGGTCTCGAGTACATGCAACGACTTGACGGACAATTTCTGGTATAAAAAACAGGAACGTTTCCCGCCGATAGAAGAGGATGAGCCTCGCCGCTATGTCCTCTGCTCAGAATATTCGCAGGGATAAAACTGTAAAAAAGAGTTTTTCTAATTTGCGCCGATAAGAAATTATCGGCGTTTTCTTTTTTCTTCATCCATTCTGGAAAAGAATCACATCGGATCCTGGAATCAAACTTAAAGAAAAGCTTTTCTAGATTAGACCATTGACTTTGAAAGTGAAATATTGTAAAATGAGACATTGGATTATCCTACAAGTTATGGGGCTGTATTTTCTTAGGCTTGGGAAAAGGACAAGAATTCTGAAAAAAAAGTATCTTGCCTTTTTCGGCTTCAAGAGGCTAAGAACATAAAAAACTGAAAGATTGACATAAAAAATGAACGCGCCGACAGTATTCAAAACAAAAAAAGAACAGGCATTCGACTTCCTTCTCAAGGAATTAAAGGAGGGGGGATATAGTGCAGGTTCAAAATTTATATCGGAAAATGAGCTTTTGGAGAAGCTGAATCTCAGCAGGAATACATTGCGAGAAGCTCTGATGAGTTTTGTGAGTGATGGATATTTGACCAGAATTCAGGGAAAAGGAACATTTGTTACCGGAAAAATTTTCAGGAATGAAGATAATTCTTCAAAAACGCTTATCCTGATTGCCAACAATCCGCATCAAAAAGGTGAAGCCGACCCGTTTATCGGAACTATTTTGAATGGAGTTCATGCGGCTTTGGACGATTCCGGCTGGAATATCAGGATCATGTACAGCAATCCATCCGGCTCGGATTTTCCGGAACTCTGCAAAAAAATTGCCGATGAGGGACTTGCCGAGGCGATTGTAATCGCGGGTATAGACGTAAACAGAGAACCGATTGATATATTGAAAGAAAAAAATATCCGCTCGGTGTGCATAGGTCAGCCTGAAAATGAAGGAATTGACTATGTTGATTCAGATAATTTTCAGGGGATGTATGATACGGTTTCTTTTTTAATCAATATGGGACATCGCCGGATTGCCTTGATAGATCGCTGTTCGCACAGGAAATCATTCGAGAGTCGCAGAAACGGTTACATGAATGCCTTGCTTCAGGGAGACTTGAGCGTTGATCCCGGACTTATCCTTGAGTATAAGGGCTGGTCAGCACCGGAAGGAGAAGCGGCGGCTGTCGAGATGCTTTCCAGAAATAAAGATTTTACTGCCGCGGTGGTGTATGGAGACTGGCCAAGTTTTGGTTTTTTGCGTGAACTTGAGCGTAGAACTTTGAAAGTTCCTGAAAATATATCGCTTGTTTCGTTTTCATCTTTTTCGTGGTTGTCTCAGGCATGCGGGATGGAAGTCGCTCAAGTTGGAAATCCTGTGCAGGAACTTGGACTTTTTGCCGCGCGAATCGCAAGCGGAGCAGCCGATGCAAGCTCATTGCCGAGACGTCTGCCGCTTTCTCTGTTTCCCGGCAAAAGTATAAGGAAGTTGAAATAAGGAGAATATAGCCGTGAAAAAAACATCAAAAGCTTTTACTTTAATTGAATTACTGGTTGTTGTCGCTATTATCGCGATTCTGGCGGCGATGCTTCTTCCTTCACTGGGGCTTGCCAGAAACAGAGTCAAGGCGGCCTCATGCATGTCGAATCTCAGACAGATCGGAGTCGGAATTCATGGATATGCAGCTGATTTCAACGGATATTTTCCGACGGGATGGAGTGATACAGCCACTCCTAATTACGGACTCTTGCAGTCGTATAAGTTCAAAGCATATACAAGTTATTACGGAGCAGGCCAGAATCTTTTTCGAGGCGATTATATAAAAAACGCCAAGGCGTTTCAATGTCCTTTAATTCCTGCTTATGGAAGTTATGGCTCGTTCAGCAATGTTGCAGCCTGGGGAAACTTTTATGATATGAGTTATGCGGCTTCTGGAATCAACATATCAAATAAATGGCTTTCAGCCTCATATACCTTTGTTCCGTACAGTATGGATGATATGATTCTAGGCGATACATTTCTACTCGATGCAAGTCAGACTAGCAAGAGCTATAAACTGAATAATCCAGGTTGGGGGATGGCTTGTGATATCGCCAGCAATACGGCATCGGCACATCAGAATCCGGCCGGATATACCACCTTGTATCAGGACGGCGCATGCGCATTTATTTCTACGACACAGGTTCCCGGTTATGTCTCGTGGACAATCCGGGATCTTTTCAGATATACTTTGAACAGAAAATAAGAAACAGGAAGGGTACGAATGATGTTTTCATCTGATACTTACAGGAAAATTTTCTTTGTTGCTGCACTTACTTTTTTCGGAATTCAGACGCAGGCAATGCCTCCTGGCCTGAAAATCGATGTAAATGACGGTTCTTTTGAGGCAGGCGGGATAAATTTCGAGATAAATCATTATGATAAAGGATGGACCGTCACTAGACAGTCGGGGAATTCTGTTGTGCCGATAAGCGGATATCCGGTTTCTTCCGAGAAAGTTTATGAACTCAAGGGAACTCTTCAATTCGGAAAATATCCTTCCGGACTCACATTTCAGGAATGGATAAAGGAATCCGGCGACGACACGTTCACATATTCAATGGCTTTTCGAGGTGAACAGGCTATTCCGACAAATATTCTTTGTCTGGCGGCGTCTCTGCCGATAAAAGATTTTTCAGGCAAGAATATTATTATAGATGACAAGGAAGTTCTTCTTCCTCAGAGTATCGGAGAAAAAGGAGGACTTGAGGCTCCTGTTCAGGCAAAAAGTCTTATACTCAGCTCTTCGCATGGAAAAATTACCATTACAGGCGACTTTGTCGTTGCCACTGTTGACAAGCGCAATTTCAAGGTGGACAGTTTTGATATCCGTATATACATGAAGCCGGATAAAGGTGATATTACTCAGGCGAAACTTGGGCTCACATTCAAGATAGAGCCCCTGGACTCTTCAGCTCTTTCATTTAAGGGGAATATCAGCGGAGCGCCTGCTTCAGCAATACTTTCCGAGGCAGGGCTTAGAGCTGGCGACAAGTCAGTTGGAGCTCTCAAATTCGTTGTCCCTGATCCAGCCAAAAACGGTTTGATTTCACTTGCTCCTTCAAAGAATTTTACGCTGAAAACAGGAGATAAAAACAAAGGAAACACTCTTGCTTTGCTGACTAATGCCACAGGCGATATTTCAGGGGCAAAAATCAATGTCAGATTCAAGGACGGAAGCGTTCAGACGATCAGTCCTGTGTGGGGTGTAGATATCGGAGCAGAGAAGAGTCCGCTCCGCCTGAAAAATGCGGTTGTAGCAGGCTTGAAAACTACGGAGAACGGCTTCAGCGGAATTTACATGACTCAGTTCAACCTCGACAAGGCAGAGCCTGCTTCAATAGAATTTGTAAACTCTTCTAGCTCGGAATGGAGAATTGCGGCAGTTTCTCTTGGATCTGCTCCGCTGCTGATGAGTCAGGTCGACAGTGCTGCATGCATCATGCCTGGCGGCGAATGGATTCTCATGGAGGATTCAGGCGCGGTCAAAGCGGGAACCGTTCTTGATCTTTCAGCTTCTCTTGAGGCTCCGGCTGGACGTTTCGGCAGAATCATTGTCAACAAGGACGGACATTTTACGGCGGAGAAAGATCCGGCAAAGCGTTTCCGTTTCCTTGGCCAGAATCTTTGTTTTACGGCTCAGTATCTTGAGAAAGCCGAGGCTGAAAAGCTTGCGGATGAATTTGCCGCTCTCGGCTACAACTCAATACGGCTTCATCACTTTGACGGACTCATCGTCAAAAAGGATTCAGCGATCTCGACCGAGCTTGATCCTGAGAATCTGGATAAGATCGAATATCTGTTCCACTGCCTCAAAAAACGCGGCATATATATGACAATAGACATGTATTGCAGCCGCAATTTGAAGGATGGCGAACTGCCTGTTTCCGGTACTGGTGCCAAGAGAGCGCTCAAGGCATTTGCTCCGGTCAATGAACAGGCTCAGACCAACTGGAAAACATATGCAAAGAATCTCCTCACGCACAAAAATCCGTATACAGGCATGACATGGGCTGAAGATCCGGCTCTTTTCGGAGTTTCTCTTCTCAATGAAAATACAATATACGGCTTCTGGGACAATAAAGATGCAAAGCCGTATTATGAGGCTGCATATGCAAAATGGTTGAAGGAACGCAGTCTGGATTCCAAAGAGAATCTTGAGGCTCGAGGAGCTCTCTATGTTCAGTTCATGACTGAGACTCAGATTGCAATGATAAAGGATTTTTCCAAATTCCTGCGTGAGGAGACCGGATACAAAGGTCTGGTTACAGACGCTAATTTCAGGGAATCCATGCCTCAGGCACTCATCAGAAACGAGCTTGATTTTGTGGATAATCACACCTACTGGGATCATCCCGGCTTCCTTCCAAACAAATCATGGTGGTTTCCGATGGTCTTCCAGCAGCAGAGTGCTTTGAATGCGGCTGTTATTGTGCCTAAAATGCTCTTTCCGACACGTGTATTCGGTAAGCCTTTCACCGTCACGGAAATCAATTACACATTCCCGAATAAATACCGTTCGGAAGGCGGTCCTCTCATCGGAGCATATGCTTCGCTTCAGGACTGGGATGCTGTTTACCGTTTTGCCTGGGCTCATGACCGTCAGTCAATCCTGCGTGAAAAGCCGATTAACGGCTTCGATACAGTCAGAGATCCGGTTAACACTATAGCGGATAAGATTGTCCACTTCATGTTTGTCCGAGGCGACGTTGATGCTGCAAAAACGGCCATAGCTTTGCCTTTCAGTCAGAAAACTTATGAAAAAAATGTAGCTTCAAATCTGCTACATTTTCCTGCCGGATTCGAGCTTGCTGGACTCTCTTACAGAGTCGGAGTTGCTCCGGCTGATTCCAAGATTCCGGGCGTCAACGTTGTGCCGGACGGTAAAGCGTGGCAGTCGCTTCTGCCTGAGTCCGCAAAAACTCTCATGGACAACGCTGGCATATACGCAGGTGAAAATGGAGAAATTATATACGATCAGAAGAAGAAACTCTTCAGTGTGGTAAGTCCAAGGACTGAAAGTTTTGTGCTCAGTTCCGGCACGGTTTCCGGTAAAGTGTTGAAGGTGGCTGATGCTGATTCATTCCAGACTGTCACAGCATCCTCAATTGACGGAAACAAGTCATTGGCTATGAGCTCAAAAATACTTGTATTCCATCAGACGGATGCAACAAATCTCGGTATTCGTTTCAGCTCGGAAGCTCTTTCTACTGTTGAGGCCTGGGGATACCGACCGACATTGTTAAGAAAAGGCACGGCTTCCGTAAGCCTTGTGCTCAATGGTAAAGGGGCATGGAAAGTCACGGCTCTTTCTCTTGACGGAACTGAAAAAGGAACAGTCGCTTCATCCTTTTCAGGTGGAGTCCTGAGCTTCAAGGCTGATACAAGTCTTTTCGGCGGAACGATGATATATCTTGTCAGTGAAGTCCGCTGACAAGTCGTTTCAGGATGGAATCTTTACTCTGGATTTAAGTTCAAGTTAGATGTGGATGAATGCGCTTGATTAAAAAAACTCCTGTGCTATCATGATCTAAGCTAACCAAGGAGTGTATGATGATAAGAAAAGCGTTATGTGTTTGTGCTGCTGTTGCATGTTTGAGTTTTGCCTCGGCGGAAGAATCCTTGAGAATATTTACATGGGAGGGCTATGTACAGCCTGAAGAACTTGCTGAAGTCAATAAGATTCTTAAAGAAAAGGGTTATGATTATAAAGCTGAGCTTATAAGTACCTACGCGGAAGGTCCGGATCAGATGTTTCAGGTTCTCCGTGATGGCAAGGCCGATGTAAGTTTTTTGACACTGAATTACATCATGATGCTTGATGGTAAAATTGCCAAGCTGATTCAGCCGGTCAATACTGGCTCGCCCAGACTGGAAAACTATAAGCAGCTCAATAAAAATCTTACCACAATTCCGATGGGAATGAGCGAGGGAAAGCCTCTCTATATTCCGTTCGGCGGAGGCGCTTACGGCATATGGGCGAATCTTAACAAGTATAAGCAGGAAGATTTGCCTGTTACGCTTGCAGATCTTGCCCAAAATGCGAAATGGAAAGGAAAGCTTTCCTTGACACAGGGACAGATTCAGCCGAATGTCGCGCTTGCTTCTCTTATGGCTGGTGAAAGTCCTTTTGCAATCAACGATCTGATAGCAGCAGGGAAGCGTAACGAGGCAATTGCTTTGTCCGAAAAACTGCTTCCCGGAATGAAAGCGCTCTACGGACAGGTCGGGGAATTCTGGGAAAGCGGACCCAAGTTCAAGGACGATGTTCTTACAGCCTCCTATGGAGTGGAAATATCAGGCGAAAACGCAAAAGGCGGAAAGTGGGTGCTTGTCAAATTCAAAGAAGGGCAGACGGTCTGGCTGGATACTATAAATTTTCATACATCCCTGAGCGGAAAGAAGCTGGAGGCAGCCGAAATTTTTGCAAATTACTTTATCGGCAAGCAGGTTCAGGAGCGTGTTGTCAACGGACTAAGCATGGTCGCAGTGAGTACTCTTGTAAGTAAGAATCCTCTTATTGATGCAGATCCGAACTTTTTCAATAATAAAATGTTCTGGCCTCCGTATTCAAAAATGGCAGACAATCTCATGAAGAAGATTTCCGATGACGCAATGAAGGCGAAGAAATAATAAGCATTTGTTATCTATCCATCACATAGGGAATTGACACAAAGCAAGTAAAAGGGGCTCTGTTGAGCTTAAAATAGGAGTTTCTGCCAGAGTCTAAAATCGGAATTGGGTATTTCCCGAGCACGCGACGGAGGGAAGGAAGATCGCTCTGCCGCCGCTCGGCGGGCAGGAATGAATTCCTGCACTCTGTTAAAATGTTTCGCATTTTACTTTTTATGGAATGACTGTGATTTGTTATCTGTCTCTTACGCTCCGCTTCCGGCGGAGCTTTTTATTTCAACTCCGAGCCCGTATATTATGCTTCCACAAATCAGAAACGGTGTTGAGACATGAACAGAGGAATAATATACGGAGTCGCCGCATATGGAATATGGGGATTTTTTCCAGTTTTCTGGAAGCTGCTTGTCCATGTTTCGCCACTGGAGCTCATTTATCACCGGATAATCTGGTCTTTCCTGATGCTGCTTGCAATCATATTTTTTCTGCGCAGATGGATATCTTTCCGCGAGCAGGCATTTACGCTGAAAAGGATCGGGATATATACGGTGTCGGCTCTGCTTGTCGGAGTCAACTGGCTCTTATATGTGTGGGCGGTGAATTCAGGACATATTGTGGAATGCAGCCTCGGATATTTTATAAATCCTCTTGTCAGTGTTCTTCTGGGAGTTATTTTTCTGCGTGAGCGTTTGAGGCTCCTGCAATGGGTGTCTATCGGTTTTGCGTTTGCAGGAGTTCTCTTTCTGAGCGTGCTTTACGGTTCTCTTCCGTGGATAGCGTTGAGTCTTGCGATTTCCTTCGGGCTCTACGGATTTATCAAAAAGACAGCTCCGCTGGATTCTCTGAACGGTCTGACGCTGGAAACCGGAGTCTTATTTCTGCCGGTGCTTGCCCTGCTTTGTGTTTCTGAACTGGATGGAAGAGCGGCGTTTATGAATATGGGGATCGGAACAGATATTTTGATTGTATTGACCGGACTTGTTACAACTGTTCCGTTGCTTCTTTTTTCGGCTGCGGCGCAGAGAATTCCGCTTTCGCTGCTGGGAATTCTGCAATACATGACTCCGACAATTCAGTTTTTTCTGGGAGTATTTATCTACAAGGAAGCCTTCTGCGGTATGCAATTTATAGGCTATGCAATAATCTGGGCAGGACTTCTGATCTTCATGGCGGACGCCATCGCAAGTTCGCGCCGTCCGCCTCTTGTAGTGGTTGCCGAGTCTGAATAGAAAATCAATTTATTCAGCAATCTGCAAGGACTCGTTGGCTAAGTTGTCTTTATGTACCTCAGTTTTGACCGATGAAGATGAGCGGACTTTATTATTATCCGCTTCAGAAGCTCCGTCGATCAGAGTGTGGAGTTTGGCTATTATGGCATTCATTTCCTCTGCCTGCATGAGGAGTCTGTGAGACGAGGCCTCGAACTCTTCGGCTGAAGCTGCGTTTTTCTGAGTTGTATGATTGATCTCATTTACTGCGTTTTTGATTTGGAGGATTGCTGATTCCTGCTCATGGGAGTCCTTGGACATTCCGTTTATCAGTTCGGCGACCTGATTGGAGCTTTCCATTAGTTTTTGGAAGGTCTGACGAGTCTGTTCTACATAGACGGAGCCGCGGCTTACCTTGCTGCTCGTTTCAAGAATCAGTTCAGAAGTGTTCTTGGCTGCCGAGGCTGAACGCTGTGCAAGACGTCTGACTTCTTCCGCTACAACAGCAAAGCCTTTGCCTGCTTCTCCGGCTCTTGCAGCCTCAACAGCTGCGTTCAGTGCAAGCAAGTTTGTCTGGAAGGCTATTTCATCGATGGTTTTGACAATTTTAGAGGTTTGCTCACTGGATTTCTGTACATCCTTCATTGATTCATCAAGAGACTGAACGGTCTTTTCTGTTGCGGATACGAGCTCAGTTGTCTGTTTCATCAGTTTGTCGATGTTTACGGCTTTGCCTGTGCTGTGCCCGGTTTTTGCGGCGATTTCTTCAATTGTGCTTGAAAGCTCTTCCACTGCTGAAGCCTGAGCTGAAGCTCCACCGGCTATTTCGTGTCCCGATTGCATGAATATGGCGGCACTGCCGCTGACTGCCGAGGAGCATTCCTCCAGCCCGACTTTTATTCTGCCGATCGGAAGCACTGCTATGACTTTGAGGGTCAGCGCTATGGTGACTATCATAATTATGATAATCAGTATGGCCGCGATAGCTTCAACCAAGGAGAGTTCCTGAACTTTGCCAGTCAGTATATTCCCGAAGGAGAGGCTTTCTTTTGCCGAATTTTCCTTTTGAAGGCTGATCTGCTGATTTATGAGGCTGTCGGTGTAATAGATTGTTACCTTGCCCATTTTCTCCTTGTTGTAGAAGGACTCACTTGAGGCTGACAGCTCTGTTTTAATTCCCTGAAGGTTCGCGGGAAGGCTTTCGCCTTTTTCCAGTTTGTCGCCATTTTTCCAGACTGCGGCAAAGTTTTTTCCATCGGCGGAGACAACATTTATAGCGAGGAGTTCAGGAAAGCTCAAATAGGGAATTAAAACCTGCATCAACTCATCCGGCGCAATATTGTAGAGAAAGTTTGAGGCGAATCCCGCAGCAACAGTGGAGTTAAGTTTTGCTCTTTCCTGAAGACTTTTTCTTTCTCCGTCAGCATAGTTCTCTATGCTTTTTTCGCTGCTCGCGGCGTACTCTTTTGATATTGTGCCGATAAGTTGATATTCAGCCCTGATCAGAAAAATTGTGCATAATGCAAGTATAAGCGTGACGATAATTGCCGTCAGCAAAGAAGTCTTTGCCGCAACCCCCCGTTTTCCAAAAATATTCATAATTGCTCTCTCTGTTAATATTTTTGTCGGAAACGTGCTTTAATCTATAGCTGTTTATCCTCTTTTTGAAATCAAATTAACCTCATATTACGCTTATTTCATGTTAAAAATTCTATAGTAGCTAAGAGAAGAAAGATATTATTATAGCTCCTTAGGAAAGCTTATTATTTTCTTTTGACGCTTTATTCCTTCAATAGGAGGCACATGATGGGAATAAAGCTTACGGAGAAGCAGAAAAAGGGATGGGGAATTCTTTCATCACGGGATAAGACGAGAATTCTTTTTGACGGCGGATCACGCTCGGGGAAAACTGTATTGATTGCGGAATTCCTTGTTATGCGGGCTTTGCTTTATCCGGGAAGCCGTCAGCTCGCGGCGAGAAGACATAGGGTGCATGTCAAAGCGAGTCTCTGGAACGGGACATTTAAAAGCTATCTTGCCTCGTTTATACGCACAGGACTTTATAAGTTTTCGGAGAGCAATCTCGAAATAAAATTTTCCAACGGATCACGCATCATAATGGATGGGCTTGATGATGCCGAGCGCACGGAAAAAATCCTTGGCAACGAATATATCACGGTTTATCTTAACGAGGCTACACAGTTGAGCTGGGAAGCCGTTCAGATGGCGATGACAAGACTCTCGCAGACTGTTTATGACGCGAAAGGACATAAAGCCTTGCCGAAGCTGATTCTCGACTGCAATCCGCGCGGGCCGCGGCACTGGCTGCATATTGCCGGAGTCAGGAATATTGAACCTGAATCAGGTGAGTCTTTGCGTGATGCCGCAAAATGGGCGCGCCTCAACTGGTCTGCTCTCGACAATTTGGAAAATCTGCCTGCGGAATATATCGATACGCTGAAAAGCCTGCCGGATATCATGCGTGACAGAATGCTGAACGGAATCTGGCGCAGCAACGAAGGGGCGGTATACAATGAATTCGATGAGAACATACACGTTGTCGAGCCCTTTGAAATTCCTGGATCATGGCAGAAAATACGCTCAATAGACTTCGGTTATACGAATCCTTTTGTCTGTCTCTGGGGTGCTGTCGATCATGACGGACGTCTTTATGTCTATCGCGAGTATTACAAAGCACGTGAAAGGACTCTGGTGCATGCGGAGAGCATAAAGAATCTGAGCGGAAACGAGCGTATTTACCGGACTTGCGCAGATCATGACGCTTCGGAGCGCGCCGAACTGGAAGAGCAGGGATTGTCTACAGTAGCCGCGAAAAAGGATATTGTATCAGGTGTACAGGAACTTAAGAAAAGACTTGTCCCGGGTTCGAACGGCAAGCCCTCGATATTTTTCTTTTCGACGCTGAAAAATACGCTCGGAGAAATTTATGAGTATATATGGGATGATTCGGCATCGAAAGCGATGAAGGAAGTTCCACTCAAAAAAAATGACCATGCAATGGATGCGCTCCGTTACATGGTCATGGAACTGAAAGATACTGCTAAAAAGTCGTTTTACGGCGATTCAGCAGGAAGAGTCTCCCGCTATTCTTGAGATCAGACCTTCTTTTCTTTGAATTCCTTGAAGTCAGTTCCGGTTTTATGTCTGATGATATCGCCTTTGACCATATAGATTACGTCTTCGGCAATATTTGTGGCGTAGTCGCCGATACGCTCAAGATGACGTGAAACACTGAGCAGATTGAGATAATATTCAACATGCGCAGGATTGTTTTTGATCATTGCCTTGAGCTCGGAATGTATGTTTTTGTTGTAGAGATCGATTTCGTCGTCGTCATTGAGAACCTGAAGGGCTTTATCCATGTCCATGTTTATGAGAGAGTCGAGTGCCTGTTTGAGCATGTGACGGGTTCTGTCCATCATGGGAGTGAAGTCGACGAGCAGCATATCGCGTCCGTCTTCTGTAAGGTGTTTGACTCTCTTTGCGATATTTACGGCGAGATCGCCGATACGCTCAAGATCATTATTCATCTTCATGCAGGCGATTACGTAGCGCAGATCGGCGGCGACCGGCTGATGGAGAGCGAGAATCTTGAGGCATTCCTCTTCGATGTCGATTTCCATTCTGTCGATGTCGTTATCCTTGAGGATGACGCTTTTAGCCAGCTCGATATCCTTTTTTGAAATGGATTCGACGGCGGTTCTGACGTTTTCCTCGACTACGGTCGAGAGATGCAGGATGCTTTTCTTGAGTCTTGAAATTTCTTTGTTCAAAAGTACTGACATATTACCTCTTTCCTCCCCCTTTATCAGCCGAAACGGCCTGTTATGTAATCTTCTGTCTGTTTGAGCCTGGGTTTCGTGAAAATGTCGCTGGTTTTGTTGTATTCGACTATGTAGCCCTGATAAAAGAAGGCGGTATAGTCGGAAATACGTGCGGCCTGCTGCATGTTGTGCGTGACGATCACGATAGTGAAGTCCTTTTTCAGCTCTTCGATCAGGTTTTCGATTTTGAGTGTACCGATCGGGTCGATGGCTGAAGTAGGCTCGTCCATGAGGAGGACTTCGGGCTGAATTGCGATGGCTCTGGCGATGCAGAGTCTCTGCTGCTGTCCGCCCGAGAGAGCCATGCCGGGTTTTTTGAGCTTGTCTTTGACTTCATCCCAGAGAGCAGCGCCGCGGAGTCCTTTTTCGACTCTTTCGGCTGTTTCGCTTTTTGAGAGTTTATAATGGAGTTTGAGTCCGTAAGCGACGTTTTCAAAGACCGACATAGGGAACGGAGTCGGTTTCTGGAATATCATTCCGACTTTACGTCTGAGCTCAAGGATATCCATGTTGTCGGCGAGAACGTTGTCGCCGTCGAGCATGATTTCGCCTTCTGCTCTCTGTTCGCGGTAGAGCTTGTAAATACGGTTGTATATTCTGAGGTGCGTGGATTTTCCGCATCCTGACGGGCCGATGACGGCGGTGACGCGTTTTTCCTTGATGTCAATGTTGTTGCCGAAAAGCGCCTGATGGTCTCCGTAATAGAAGTTCAGATTGCGTACCGCGATCTTCACCGGAGAATCATCGCCCTTGAATATTTCCGGCGAAAGGGTATCTGCTGTTTCAATCATCGTTTTGCCTCCCTGAAAAGCGTCCTGCAAATAATGTTAAGAATCAGAACCGCGCCTGTGATGAGGAGAGCGGCTCCCCATGCTCTCACGTGCATGACTTCGAAAGGCGAGTTTGTCGCGTATTCGGTGATAGTGACCGTGAGGTTGGCTGTCGGCTGAGTGAAAAAGTGTATAGGCCATGCGTCGCTTGTCAGCGCGGTGAAGAGAAGCGGAGCGGTTTCTCCGCTGACTCTGGCAACTGAAAGCAGCACGCCTGTGATAAGACCTGTCTTAGCGGCTCTGAAGATGATACATATAGTCGCTCTCCAGCGCGGGATACCTATCGCCAGCGCCGATTCTCTGAGCGCATTCGGCACCATGCAGAGCATGTCTTCAGTCGTTCTGAGCACGACGGGGAACATGATGATCGCCAGTGCGACCGAGGCGGCGAAGCCTGAGAATGATTTTGTCGTGTACACAAGAAGTGTATAGACAAAGAGACCGACGATGATCGAAGGTATTCCCATCATGACGTTGGCCGAAAAGCGGATTGCGTTTCCGATTTTCGAGCTGCGTCCGAATTCCGAAAGATAGACGCCGCCAAGCAGACCGAGAGGAACGCCGATAATAGAGGCGCCCGCGGTTATCATTACGGTACCCAGAATGGCGTTGGCTATACCGCCGTCCGGGATTCCATAAGGTTTGGTCGGCTCAAAAAAGAATGCAAAGTTCAGGCTTCTGAAGCCCTGATATATAACTGTGTAGAGAATCCATGCAAGGAAGACGACTCCGAGGATTGAGGCTCCGATTGAGAGAGCTGTCACGAAGTAGTTTATTCCTTTGCGTCCAGCTATTCCGCGTCGTTGCATGCTCACAGTCCGCCTCCCGAGCTCTTTCTGACCTTGTTGAGCCACCACTGAGCGGCAACCTGAATCAGAAGGGTTATGACAAGAAGCGTGAGGCCGAGCTCAAAGAGCACATTCTTATAGATGCCTTCGGCTTCCGCGAATTTGTTTGCGAGAATAGCTGAAATCGTCGTTCCTGACGAGAAAAGCGAGGTCGATATCTCAGGCGAGTTTCCGATAATGAAGAGTACCGCCATTGTTTCGCCGATCGCACGTCCGAGTCCGAGGAAGACCGCACCGAGAAGTCCCTGCATTCCGTAACGCATTGTTACGTCAAAAGTGACTTCCCAGGTTGTGGCTCCCGCCCCGTAGGCCGATTCCTTGACGACTGAGGGAACCATTCTGAATACGTCGCGCATGACAGCCGTTATGAAGGGCAGAACCATCAGCGCCAGTATCAGTCCGGCAGTCAGAAGTCCGAAGCCCATCTGCGGCCCCGAAAAAAGCGGTATATGTTTGAGGTATAATGTGTCAGCCAGAAAAGGCTGTACGTGATTCTGCATGAAGGGAACAAAATAAAAGAGTCCCCACATGCCGTATATGATGCTCGGCACCGCGGCAAGAAGGTCTATCGCCTGACTGATTATCCTGCTGAGATGCGGAGGCGCTATTTCCACAAGAAAGAGAGCTATTACAAAGCTCAGGGGAACGGCTATAAGCATTGCTATAAGGGTTGTGACGAGTGTTCCGTAAAGAGGTCCGGCCGCTCCGAATTCCAGCCTCACAGGATCCCACTCGTTCCTGAAGAAAAACGAAATTCCGAACTTCTCAATCGCCGGAAGCGAGTGGAAAAGAAGCTGCACAAAGAACCCGGCCATGATAATTATGATCATGACGGCGCTTATCAGCGTGAGATGCCTGAAAAGCATGTCCGGAATACTGCTGTTCAATTGTTTCTTCGGTGTTATCATTGGATTTAAATGCCCGACCTGAAACGGCCGGGCTGCTCCTGAATCAGGTATTTTTTTATTTCAGAACGGGCTGGCCGCCTGCTGTGACCTTCTTCCATTCTTCCTTGATCATGGATACGACATTGTCGGGCATCGGAACATAGTTGAGTTCCGCAGCTGTCTTGGCAGCTTCCTTGGAGAAGCACCATTCAAAGTACTTGAACATTTCTTTGGCCTTTTCAGCGTCGGGCTGATCCTTCTGAAGAAGGATGTAGCTTGCGCCTGTGATCGGCCATGTCTTGTCGCCGGGCTGTTCGGTCAGAACCATGTAGAAGCCGGGAGCGCTCTTCCAGTCAGCGCTTGCGCCTGCCGCTGTGAAGGTTTCGATTGAAGGATTGACAAACTTGCCGTTCTTGTTCTGAAGGGCAGTGTAAGCCATCTTGGCTTCAACCGCGTATGTGTATTCAACATAGCCGATTGAACCTACTGTCTTCATTACGCTGTGGCAACGCCGGGGTTCTTCTGTCCGCCGATTCCTCCGGGCCATTTTACGTCCTTGTCGCAACCGGGACCTTTAGCCCACTCTTCGGATACCTTGGAAAGGTAGTTTGTGAAGATCCAGGTTGTGCCGGATCCGTCCGAGCGGTGTACTGTTGTGACCGGGAGAGAGGGAAGTGCTACGCCAGGATTGAGAGCCTTGATTGCGGCATCATCCCATTTCTTGATTTTGCCAAGATAGATGTCGGCAAGTACTGAGCCGGAGAGCTTGAGTTCGCCGGGCTTTACGCCGGGAAGGTTTACTACTGTTACAACGCCGCCCATCAGCATCGGGAACTGGACGAGGCCGTTCTTTTCGAGATCTTCTTTCTTAAGCGGATTGTCTGAACCGGCGAAATCAACTGTCTTTGCCTTGATCTGAGCGATACCTGCGCCAGATCCGACTGACTGATAATTAACCTGTGTGCCTGTCGCTTTTGTGTAGGTGTAAGTCCACGGAGTGTAGACCGGAGCCGGGAATGACGCGCCTGCGCCGTTTATGGTAGCTCCGGCGGCCATGACAGCAACCCCTGCTATCGCGGCGACTGCTGCGGCAGCATACTTCATCGCATTGCCTGTGATCTTCTTCATCATTTTATCTCCTATGATAATTTTCCACTTCGGTATCGAAGAAAGGTTTAATTTTTCACGAGTTTAAACTGCGTGAAGTCTTCG
>JAKJHH010000056.1 GCA_022703965.1 Verrucomicrobiota bacterium | reverse complement strand
GGCAGTGATGTCATTTTTCTTCATTATCGGCAGGCAGTCTTTGAATGTTGATTTCGCCGTGCGTGCCATGTACTCCGAGCAGAGCATTGGACGTCCATTAGCGATAAAACGAATCCAATTGATGCGTTCCTGAAGCTCGCCAGGCGGATTGTAGGAGTGGAAGGAAACAATATCCGAATTCTCAAACATGAAGCGGTTCAGATTATCGAAATCGGAATTGAAAATCCATGGGCCTGCGGTCAGAGGCTGGGAAGGAGCTGCGGCTCTCGCCCATTTAAAAACTGCCTGAAGGAGAGGAAGAGATTTATCGCCGCGCAAACCGCTCTTTGTAACATGATCACCGGCAGAACCGTTGCCGGGCTCGTTATAGAGATCCCATAGGGCTATTCTGGAGTCGTTTCCGAACTCTGCAAGGACATCCTTGACGTATGACTCAAGACGTCCCCATTCTGCCGGATTGTCGACTACCTTGTTGCCGGGCGACTGAATCCATCCCGAATTATGCGTTTTAGGAAGAGGCTCAGGTTGTTTACCGAGAGCGAAATCAGTCTTCCAGCAGTCATCGAAGAAGACAAACATGGTTTTTATCTTATGCGAATCGGCTATTTTCAGATATTCCTCAATCCTCTTGAAAAATCCCTTTTTATCCTGCACATAGAGCAGATCGTGAAGGAAGACACGCATAATCTTCATGCCGATATTTTCAGCCCAGCCAAGCTCCCTGTCTATGCCTTCAGGATCAAAGGTATCAGCCTGCCACATTTCGAGCTGATTGATTGCTGATGACGGCACAAAATTCCCGCCGAAAGACCATTCCAGATTTTTAACACTCATTTTACTGTCCTTATCTTACTTATGTTTAAGCCATTTTTTGATGAGAGACTTATCTTCAAGCAGCTTTATGAAAACGCCTCCGAGAACCGACCTCGCCTGGAATCCAACCTGCTTGCCGTCTGTCGTTTCATACCAGTCTGTAATCGGAACGCGTGAAGGAGTTTCGGCGATCCACTTGTAAAGAGGATTCATAAGCGTGTCGAAATCCTTCTTCTTTCCGGTAAGAGTGGCAGTCCAGACGATCCAGTCGAGCTTTGTATATGTCTTACGACTGTCGAGGGGAAGTCCGTATTTCTGAAGTTTTTTCGCATAATAGGCAGACTCTGTTTCAGCGACAGATTCGGGAAAGAGTCCGAGATTGAGAAGTCTGTCCCATACGAGATTATATTTCTGGCTCCATGTATCTTTCTGGTCGAAAGCGAGCTTATAATGATCCTTTTCAAAGGCATCGGCAAGCCATTTCTTGGCGTGTGAGGCGGCAATTTTTCTGTAAGCGGCAGCTTCAGATTTCATGGAGCGCTTTGAAGCCATTTCAGCGTAAACTCCGAGAGCTATAATAGCCTTCAGAGAAAGGTTGGTATTATGCGCGAGATGTCCCGCAAAGTCATCCGTGCAGAGCTGGCTTTCAGGATCATAGCCTTTTTCCTTCAGATACGCAGCCCACTTGCTGAGAGTCTTCCAATACTTGCTGATGAAATCCGAGTCTCCGCAGAGAATTTCCAGAGTACCGGCAAGAATCAGCATATTTCCGCATTCCTCGACGGGCATCTGATTGTCTTCGGTCTCTTCGCCGCCGCCATAGACCTGTCCATTTGCAAGCGGATATGTGCCAAGGTCGTGAGGCGCGAAATTGAATTTCCAGCGCGTAGTCTCTGCATATTCGAGAATAGGAATCAGCATGCCTTTAAGCAGTGCGGGAGCCGCGAGCAGAAAAAGCGGGGCGGACGGATAAGTTACATCCACGGTTGCAATACAGCCGTTGGAGAAGTTTTCCTTAGAGAAGAAGAGAGGAGTTCCGTCGAGATCCGCAACGAGCTTGTGAGCTGAAACTGCCTGTCTGTATGAGGCCGCACAAAGATCGGCGTAATCCTTGCCTCCGGCGGCACAGCAGTCGCTAAAGAGTTCGCGATCGAACTTCACGCATTCAGCCTTGATCTTCTCGTAATCCGAAGCGGCCTCCTTGATAAGACTTGAGAAGGATTTGCCGTTGCGTTTCCAGTATCCCGGGAGCTTGCGGTTCAGATATTCGACGCTGAAAATATCATCATAAGCGACCATCATGAAACGCGAGGCTTTTTTGACCTTCCCTAGCTTGAAAGCGACGGCCATTGTGATCCAGCCGTTCTGCGGAGTGCGCGGCATATTGATGCAGTCTTCATCAGGAAGTTTCCCTGTAGATGCAAAAGAGCCTCTTCCTGTATTATTGAGGTTAATACAGCAATCCGTATCGGAAGAATCAGGAACGGCGAAATAAGCGCTTCCCCACTCGATTCTCAGATTATCGCCTGCGCGTGCAAGAATCTTCTGATCTGCGCTGGCAAAACTCATGAGGCGGAGTCCTGCAAGCTTATGATGCCCCCAGAGAACCGACTGCCCTGGATTATCCACGCAGATTTCACCGCTCACGTCAAAGTATATTGAACAGTCATGAGCTTTTGCGTCGAGGCTTTCGATGTCGAAACTCAAATATGTAAGGGGACGAGAGAGTATATCAAGATTATATGGAAGCGCAGGAGTAATGAAGCTGAGAAGAAGTTTTACAGATCCGGCTTTGAATGTATAAATCGTTCTTGTAGGAGTGACTTCGACTGCAAGCTGTTCGGCAGCCTCGACCCCCTTGTAATCTCCGCAGAAACGATAAGTTTTGGAATCGACTCTGATAAAGCCGCAAAATCCTGTACCGGAACCGGTCCAGTGCGAAGCCCATCTGTCGGTCAGCTTGTCCGAAAAAGACCAGATGCTGAAGTAAGGATCGTGCGTGATGAGCGGATAAGCCGGCAGCCTCATATTTTTCATTCCATATCCTTTCATGCTACATTAGTTTTCTAACAACGATATTATTCTAGCATTTTCAGGTATGAAACAGAATACACGGGATCGCTTATTATTTGACTTATCCTTTTATTTTTATCGAAAATCAGCAATTGTAAAAAGAAAAAACCCGTGCCGGAGATGCGACACGGGCGGGAGAAAGGATGCAATACTCAACCCGCGGGTTACGGGAGAGGGTCAATACCTTTTTTCTCTGAATCAAGCAGGTACTGGTCGAAGCCGAGGTCGTTCTGATCGAACGGACCGACTTTTACGCCGTAGTTGCTGATCTTTTCCTTGGCAGCTGAGATCTCGCTCATGATTGAAGCGGGAACCTGAGTGTCGGGCTTAACCGGGATGCACTCAATGACAGCTACGAGCTGGCTCTTCTTGTGAACTTCGCGTTCGCTTGTGAAAGCCCATCCAAGAACCGGGATGTTGCCGAGGTAGGGAACCGAGCCCTTGCTTCTTACAACTGATTCTTTATCGAGACCGCCGACAACGAACTTTTCGCCCTTGTTGCTGACATGAATCTTAGTAGCCATGTCGCTGGCGGATGTTCTGGGAGTTCCATCGCTGTTGAAGCCGATGAGGTTTGTGTTGCTCATGTTGAGAACGAGAACAGTGGCCTGCTCGGAAACAACAGGAGTCATTGTGAGCTGGAAGCCGTATGAAGCACCGTCAGTACCGCCAAGGTAGTTGATGTTTGTAACTCTGTTGGCAGCCTTCTGAATCGGCATCGGAGCAGTCCAGTAATCACTTGTTGTGTATGCAATGGCACCGCCATTTGAAATAGCAGCATCATAAAGCTTTATTTCCTTACCGAGGTTTTTGCCTGCGGCGCTGTAGAAATAGAAGTCTTCATTGTTGCTTGCGCTGCCTGCATCGCCGAGTGTCAGATTATAGACAAATTCGGTAGATGTGACACCGTTGCTTGTATAGGATCTTGTTTCGACTCTGACTACACTGAAGTCACCGAGATCAGTAGCGGCAAGAGTACCTCTGTCGCTGTGTCTGATGTAGAATGATTCAAGCGGAACAACACCGCTGCTTGTGTATGTAGCGCCGTTACCAGTATCGGATACTGCGGCATCCGGGCTGGCTCTACGTCCTGAGATTGTGATATTGTTCAGGGCTGACTGTGTAAGTCTGTAGTAGCCAAGGCTTACAATACCTGTTGAAGCAGGAGTTGTGGAAGAAGTTCTGATGTTGGCATAACCGGTGGTCTGTCCGACGTAGCCGGTCTTGCTGTTCATGATTGAAACAGAACCTGAAGTAAGAACCTGAGCCTTGCTCTTTGTAGCAAGGAAGTCAAGATACTTGGTATTCCACTTGGGGCTGAAGTTGATGAATCTTGTGCTTGAGTTGTTGACGTAAGGACGTGCAACAGTCATGTTGGTGACATCCCAGCCGTTGGAATAACGGGCGCCTGCGGCAAAGAGATCTGAGCCGGGGCCGTTCTTCCATGCCTGGAAGTCGTTGCCAACCATTGTGTCGTTTTCTGAATCAACTTCGTAGACAGTGTAGTTGATCATTGCTTCGGCTATGGGGGTATCGTAGAGATCAAGCATTTTCTTGAAGTCTTTGATTGAATAGCCGGGTGTGTAGATGAGCAGGGCGTTGAGTCCCTTGTCTGCTCTGACTCTGTCCTTACCTGCTGTCAATTCATAAGGATCGTTGTCTTTTGTAAGACCGACATCATTAAGAGCTGTAGCAAGATTTGTGGCTGTCCAGTACTTGGGGAAGTATACTGTGAAAACCTGTCTGGAAGAAGAAGTGACTTTGGGCTGGTCAAGGATTTCAATAACCTTGTCAAGTCCCATGCCGCTTCCGGCTTCAGTAAATCTGTAGTCTTCAGCGGAGACTATCAGCATTCCTGTGCCGTCCATGTACTTGATACATTCAACTTTTGTCGCGTTGGTGTTTACTCTTCTGGCTGTATTTGTGTTTGTGAACTGGTCGCCGCCGACAGCGTTGATGATGTAGGGACGAAGTTCGTAGGGATCAGCGTGCTTCAGAACATAGACCTTGGTATAAACGTAGGGGTCGTTGTTCGTCTGGATGAAATGAACTTCTTTTGTGTTGTCCTTGACATCCAGCATGAGCTGAGTCTGAACTGTTGTATTGTTCGGGATTGTATCGAGAGCCGGAGTCGGATTGTCAGCTCTCAGCGATGAGATAACCGCGGTCGCGGCGCTCATTGCAAGTGCAAATAAGACTTTCTTATTCATATCCTGTAGTATTCCTTAATTTGAATTAGTCGTTTTTGGCGTTCGCGATTTTTGCGGCTTCTACCACTTCGCCAGCCCAGGGAGAAAGGTTCGCATCGGGCTGAACCGGTGTCAGAGACACTGTCACGAATACTCTTGTACGGTTGGTTATATCAGCGCTGGCGCCGAATACGTACTTGAGTCCCGGAATATCCTGAAGATAAGGAATGCCGTCGTTCTGATTGATCTTCTGCTCTCTTGTGTAGGTAGCGAGAAGTTTTTCTGTTCCGAGAGCCATTGTGGTATCGGAATAGAATCTTGTGTAGTCATAGACTTCGTTGGCGTTTGTACCGCTGAGAGAAGCTCCTGAGCCTACATCGTTTCCGTTTTCAACGGAGTTCGAGATTCTGAGAACCCATCCGAACATCGCGATATTTGACTTATCTCCTGCTTCTGCAAAACAAAGTGTCGGCTTTCTGAGATAGAACTCATAAGTCGGGCTTGTGGAGCGGACAGCAATATTCATATTTGAATCAAGGCTCTTCTGGATTGTGCCGTACTGAGGAGTGAATCTCAGTCTGTAGGGAGCTGTTGTATAGGCTGTAGTTCCCGGATCGGCTGAATCGTAATCATTTACGTAAGTAAGCTGTCCGGACTGGGCAACTTTAGCTTTACCTTTCTGGTTGAGCATTCTGAGGAATGTGGCATCAAACTGCGGAGCAACCATGAAGCCGGTGAGCATTCCCATGCCTGAATCGGCAAGAAGGTTGTTTCCTACGCCGTCTGTCGCTACATCGGAGAAGGACTTGTACTGTGACCAGTCCATACCCCAGCCCATCAGAGTAGCACCCGGGCCGTTCTTCCATGCGATCCAGTCGAGACCGAGTTCCACGAAGTCATTTTCGCTGATTTCGTAAACATTGATCTGCATTGTGGACTGCGGAAGCGGACGGTCGGCAACCTGAAGGTATTCAAGTGTTGTTGAGCCGTCAGACTTGGAATCCTTCCAGTAGAAGATTCCTCTTTCAGCATTGTATGTCGGTGTCGGTCCGTCGCTCTTACAGTCTGTAACGAAGGTGATCATGTCTGAGCTGGAACGGAATTTCGGCTTGTAGAGGAAGTCATAGATTCCTGTGCCGTCAACAATTGATCCGACTGAATCCTTCTGAGCGCAGGGTCTGTCCATCTTGGCAACCATTTCATCGACATAGGGCATCATATCAACGCCTGTTGTAACTACGAGATACTGCTTGTTTCCAGCCTTGTAGTTCAGTCTCTGAACTGTTGAACCGACGTTGTAGCGGTATACGGCGCCGAGTACCCAGGGGGTAAGATCGTCGCAGCGCATGTGTTTGAGTTCATAGACCTTTGTTGTCATGTACTTCTGATCAAGGTCATTGTTGAGCCTGATCGTACGGACTTCCTGCCCGAAGAGAGCAGTGCTTCCGCATACGGCCGCCAGTACTGCGGCTCCTATAAATTTTTTCCAGATTTTCATTTCTCTTCCTTAAGCTCCTTTATTTTTTTAAAACTCATGGAATCCGCTTTTATACCTCCGGACTCCAAACCCTTTTTCGCAGATGCGGGCTTGCGGCTCCGCTTTCTGCGCAATCCTTGTTTCTCCCTGGCAGACCTCCTTTGTTTCGTTAGTTCTTTTATTGCGACTTTGATCATTGTTATATGTTTTGCGATAAAATATCAGCTCAGTTACGCGGGGCAATCATTTGACTGTTAGGATTATATTTGAATGTAATTCGGTAAATATTCAGTGAGGCTGAGTCTTCAATGGACGATTACAGGACTTGGAAAAAGAAGGATGGAAAAACTAAGAAAAAACTCATTCAACAAGGAAAAATCCAAAGCTCTTAAACGGAATAAAAAAAGCCCGGCCAGAGGATGGCCGGGCGGGCTGGACATCCTGAGAGGGGTTGGCTCAGGATGCTTTTGGGAAAACAGAAGACAAATAATGAGATTATGCTTTCAACACAAAACGAATAAGGATGTCGTAATCAATATTTTTATGTTCACATAGCACACCGGCCTTTCTGTGAATCTGTTTTTCAGTTCAGCTCAGATCAAATCTTTTAACCCTTTGACCGGAAAGTCCTCTTGGGGGGAGTACAGAAGTACCTTCCGGTCTTCGGGAGTTTATTTTACCTTATCTACTTTCTTGCCGGCTTTCTCCCAGCCGTCAATTCCTTCAGGATACTCATGTACATTCTTGTATCCGAGTTCCTTCAGATGTTCGGCCAGCCTTCCGCTCGCGGGACACTGAAGATTCGAGCAATATGTTACAATTTTTGCATCCTTGTCCTTTACTACAGCTTCGACTTCCGCTTTCGAGGACTTGTCATTCAGGGATTTCGCCCCGGGAATCCTCCTTCCGTCGTCATACTTGCCGCTTCTTGCGTCAAGCACTATTACAGAAGAGTCTTTTTTCAAAAGTGCCTCAAGATCGGCTGTTGACAATTCAGGTATCGCTCCAGCCTTTCTTACTTCACATTTTCCCCCGGGTGCGCATCCGGAATCCGCGCTCAATGCTACGGGGATCATTGTCATCGCTGCAATAAGGACCAAGCTTCCTATTTTGTATTTCATTTTCTCAGTCCTTTTTTACATTTAACTATTTAGGTATCTGAATACCATTTTATATCATTCCGAAAAGAAAGTCAAGAGTTTTTGATAAATTTTCTTGTTTTTATTTCTTTCTTCTTTCTCATACCTTCTTTTCCCATTTTGTGGCAGAAACCATTATGATTTCTGCCCTTGTTTTTATTTTGACACAGGCTTTTCACGAAAGTTCCATCATTTTTAAAATTTTATTTTCTGAGTTCTTGACCCGTCTACAGCTTTACAGCTTATAATAGACTTCAAGCCATGGCAAAGGAATACAAATTTCATCAAAAAAGGAAAAACAGTATCATGACAAAAGAAATTATCGTCGAAGTTTTCAAAGCCGCCGGAATCTCTGATAAGCAGATGAAGGCAATCCACAGCGAATTTGAAAAACGCCATCCTGCCGAACATGCCGATTTTCTGAAATACCTCGGCATCTCCGACAAGGAAAGCCTTGAAATACGCAAGGCCTCACGCTAATCGTATGCTACGCGGCAGGGAGACGTCCCTGCCCCCTTTATTGAAAGTGCCACTCATGAAGAAATGGACAATATCAGTTCTCGCCAAAGAATTCGGCCTCTCACGCAGCACTCTGCTCTATTATGATTCCATCGGCCTTCTAAAACCGATTTACCGGACTGAGGCGGGATACAGACTATATTCCGACGAAATGAAAGAACGACTCCGCCTTATCTGCAGCTACCGCGAAACGGGCATGAGCCTGAAGGAAATCGCCTCTGTTCTTGACCGCAAAAGTCCGGACAAAGCTCTTTTGGAGCAGCGTCTTGCCGAGATCAATAAGTCAATACGTTTTCTGCGCATCCAACAGCAGATTGTGATGTCCATGCTTGGCAGCAAAGCTGATTTGTGCTGCCGGGAAGTCTTCGTCAAAATCCTGAAGAAAGCCGGTCTGGACAGCGAAGACATGGAGAAATTCCACCTTGCCTTCGAGTCCAGCGAACCTCTGGCGCACCACGATTTTCTCTCAATGCTCGGCTTCAGCGAGGAAGAAATCCAGTCCCTTAAAGCATCCTGCCGATAAGCTGTTCCGCTACAGAAAGATCATGCTTTAGGATCTTGATAGACCAACAGCTCCGGCATTTCAAAATTCCGGCAGCTCTTCCGAAGAGATGAACGGTATCCCCTCAGTCTTTTTGTAAGCTGAAAAAAGTAAAATGCGGAGCATTTTTATAGGGTGAAGGCGTTCACGCCTTCCTGCCCGCGCGGCAGAGGAGCGCATCCCAGTCATCTGTTTCGAGCGCGTGAAAAGACTGAGCCATTACCCGAACTTAAATAAACCTGACTGCCGCATTACAAAAGACTTGACTTTTTAGTTTTATCTGTTAATATTAGTCCTTGAATTGTAATTCATGAAATGAACTTAAATTCACACAAGGTTGTTTATTATGTCTGACTTCTTGAAGTTCAATGAGAAAGGCAATGCCAGAAAAGAGGCAGAGCTTCGCAAAAAAGAAGCTGAAATACTTGCTGCTGCGGAATATGTGTTTCTGGAATATGGATTTGCCGGCAGCAAAGCCGAAATGATTGCACAGAAAGCGGAGCTTTCTGTTGGAACCTTATATAATATTTTCGGAAGCAAAGAGAATCTTTATGCTATCCTTCTTGAAAGAATTGGAAGAGATTTAATTGTGCAGGTGGAGTCCGTAATGAAAAAATATCCTCCTCTGGAGGGGGTGGAAAAAATTATTTTGTATCGCTTGATGCGTCATCGGCGTCTGGATCTTTTTCTGGCTCCTTTCGGAGCCGGATATTTGACAAGAGATTTGCAGTTCAGCGGAAGCGGTTTTGATACGCCTCGCGGGCTTTATTACAGGTATGTTGACGCTTTATCACAAATTATTGCATCGGGAGTAAATGGAGGTGTTTTTGAGCCTGTTAATCCATTTTCTAGCGCGATTGCGCTTGAAGGGATTTTGAACTCTTTCGTTAATTACTGGCTTGATCCAAAAAATCCAAGGCAGGCGGCTTATGATCTTGATGAAATTCGCAAGGCGGTAATGGAGCAGTTGAGATTGCGTAGAAGTCCCTCCGCAGTAATGGACGGAGAATCATGCAAGGCTCGAGTGCCAGGGCGTGAGGTTTTTATTACAAAGTATGACTGTCAGCGTTTGAAGGAACTTATTGAAGTGGCCAGAATCTTTGATTCGGGTTTGAATCATGAGCCTCTGGATATCTTAAAGAGGGCACTCGAAAATGGGAGAATCATAAATTCGGAGGATATTCCAAAAGACGTAGTTACCATGAATTCAAAAATACGTCTTTATAATCAGAAATCCGGAGAGCGTCAAGTTTTGCGTCTTGTCTTCCCTGCGGACTCTGCAAGCTCGGGGGGAACCATTTCTATTCTTACTCCTTTTGGTGCTTTGCTGCTCGGGGAGTGGAAGGGGGCTCTGATAGAATGCACTCAGGAGGGTATGGAAGAGAGATATTTGATAGAAGAGATTCTTTATCAGCCTGAGGCGGCTGGTGATTTTCACTTATAAAACAGGAGAATGTAAAAATGAAAGAGAGAATGATCCGTGGCAAGGATTATGACAAAATCAATCATGTACTGCAGAGGATGATATATTCCGGCAGTCCTGAGCCTGTCTTATTGGAATTCGCCGCCTTACTTGAAGAAGCCCTGACTCCAGATATGGATGTCCCGGATGATTTTATCGGACTTGACAGCTCTGTCGGTTTTACTGAACTAGAAACAGGAGAGCTTATGACAAAGACCGTTGTGCTTCCTCCTGCTAATTTTGAAATCGGCGAGCTTTCTGTTTTTTCACCGATAGGTATGGGCTTGATAGGTGCATCCGTCGGAGATGAAATCGATTGCCGGACTCCATCTGGCACCGTGCGTATAAGAATAGAATCCTTGACATGTCTTGAGTGTCGCTGAATTATGAGTTGAGCCCCGGTGTGTGCCGGGGCTTGTCTGATCTATTTTTACTTCTTTTTTACTTCAAGAATGGCTATTTTTGTGGAATGGTTGAACGGAGCCGGATCGCTGATAGGAGTTGAGGCTATTGTTTCCGGATATCCTGTAAAATCAGAAGGAACTGGAATTATTTCCTTGAGCTTGAGAAAGCCGTCATTGCAAACCTGATGGAGCATGTCCATATAAGCTTTGCCGCTGACGAAAACGGAGTTGTTGATTGCAACAAGATGGCCTCCATCATTGATGAGGGGGCGGATCTTGTTTATCAGCCTCATGTTTTCATTGATCATGTCCACTGTACCGCTGTTTCCAGCCGAGAAGAAGGGCGGATCGAGGAAAACGCAGTCGAAGGTCTCTCCGAGCTTGCGGAGGAGTCCGACGTGAGCGAAAAAGTCATCTGCTACATAATTGCGTTTCTGTATTGAAAATCCGTTCAGCATACAGGATGTTTTTGCCATATCCAGATGACTTTTGTTGCGGTCAAGCTGTACTACCTGTGAGGCTCCGCCTGCCATTGCGGCAACTCCGAGGCTGCCGGTGTAGGCAAAGGTATTCAATACTGTCTTTCCGCTCAGATTTTTGAGCGCCCATTCGCGCAGATTGCGTGTATCAAGATAAAGACTTGCGTCGCGCCCCATGCAGAGGTCAACCGCGTAAAAGACGCCGTGTTCGCGAACTTTATTTGAGGCTGGGCCTCCGCTGAGAACAGTTCCTTTATGATGTTTAGCGTCGTGAGCTGCGTAACGGTCTTTTACCACGAATGTATTGATCCATGGAAGCAATTTCTGAAGGCTTGATGTAGCCTCGGAAATCATGGATTTTCCAGCTTCAATGTCCTCCGAGTAGTTGTGGAGCAGGGCGGATGTCGCGTAAATGTCGATTGCGAGCGCAGGGGCTCCTTCGTAGAAGCCGTTGAAGAGACGATATGCGGAATCGTGGCGTCCCTCAAAGAGCTGATAGCGGACTGCGCATGCTTTTTCAAGAAGCGAACTGATCATCTTCAAACCTCCTTTGTTGATATTCATTGAACTGCAAGGAGATGCGCACGAAAGCACCTCCGTGCACGAGAATCAGAGAAGAGTCCTATCTTCTCCAAGAATAGGCTATCTCTTCAAAGTGGAAAATGCAAAAGAGTAATATGATTTTTTCAGGCTTTTCTAGATTTGAGCTTAAAAAATATTAGAAAAGAACTTGGAATGGACGTGTAAATCTTTATTCAATAAAAAATTCGGAAAAAAATATTTATTTTATAAGCCTTTTGTTTATATATATTTAGCTATTGTTGTCTTATTGAAAAGTCTTGGATTTAGATATTAAAATATCTTAGTTCTCTTGACAAATAATTGGTTTTGGTGTAAAATAAAACTGTGAATCAAATAACAATTGATTTGCGGAGGTGTAATAAGTTTGCTTAAATTATCTTTAAAGTGTTTTGTAAGTTCTTTTATTTAAAAAATATAAGCATTTGTGAAAATTGAAAATAAGTTCACAGATAGATATGGAGATAATACCAATGGCTGAAAATAACATGCAGGGACTCGAAGATCTTATAGCAAAGGTCAAGAAGGCGCAACAGAAGTTTGCGACCTACACACAGGCACAGGTTGATGAAATTTTCATGAACGCTGCGATTAAGGCCAATGAAGCAAGAATAGAACTTGCCAAGGAAGCCGCAACAGAAACCGGAATGGGTATCATCGAAGACAAGGTTATTAAAAACCACTTTGCTTCAGAGTATATCTACAACAAGTACAAAGATGCCAAAACATGCGGAGTAATCGAAAACGACAGTCTTTTCGGTATCAAGAAAATTGCTGAACCTATCGGGATAATCGCCGGTATCGTACCGACAACAAATCCTACAGCTACAGCGATTTTTAAATCGCTTATAGCACTTAAAACCCGTAACGGCATCATATTTTCCCCCCATCCGAGAGCCAAGAAGTGTACCGCTCACGCTGCTAAAATAGTACATGATGCAGCAGTGGCTGCGGGGGCTCCGGAAGGCATCATAGCATGTCTCGAAGATCCTACAGTTGAGATGTCACAGTATCTCATGAAGCATAATGACATTCAACTTATTCTTGCGACAGGTGGCCCGGGTATGGTTAAGGCAGCTTATTCATCCGGCAAGCCTGCTCTCGGAGTAGGTGCAGGCAATACTCCTGCGGTTATCGATGAAACTGCTGACATCAAGACCGCAGTGAGCTCGATCCTCATGAGTAAAACTTTTGATAACGGCGTTATCTGCGCATCGGAGCAGTCGGTTGTGGTTGTTGACTCCGTATATGAGGCGGTCAAGGCAGAGTTCCATGCAAGAGGCGCGGTTATTCTTAACGCTGCGGAAAAAAAGAAGGTCGGAGCTGTAATCCTCAACAAAGGCAAGATAAATGCCGAGATTGTCGGACAGGCTGCCGCAAAGATAGCCGGAATGGCCGGAGTCAAAGTTCCCGCCAACGCAAAAGTGCTTATTGGTGAAGCTACTGATATATCTGTAGATGAACCATTTGCATATGAAAAACTGTCCCCGGTACTTGCCATGTACAGAGCCGATGATTTTGAAGATGCGCTCAAGAAGGCAGTTGCGCTTGTGGAATTCGGCGGAGTCGGACATACATCTGTTCTTTATACAGACCAGAAGCTTCAGGACAGAATTGCCAAGTTCGGCGCACTGATGAGAACAGGACGCGTTCTTATCAATACTCCCAGTTCGCAAGGAGCTATCGGAGATCTTTACAACTTCAAACTCGAACCGTCCCTTACTCTTGGTTGCGGAAGCTGGGGCGGTAATTCAGTAAGTGAAAACGTCGGAGTCAAACACCTTATGAACGTCAAGACCGTTGCCGAAAGAAGAGAAAACATGCTCTGGTTCAGAGTACCCCCGAAAATATTCTTTAAGTCGGGATGCCTTCCGTTTGCGCTCGAAGAAGTTGCGGACAGAAAACGCGCATTTATTGTGACTGACAAAGTACTCTATGACCTCGGCTATCATGAGGCTATTACAAGAGTCTTCGAGGAAAAAGGAATCGAATATGAGATTTTCCACGAAGTAGAACCCGATCCGACAATTGCCGCCATCAAGAAAGGTGTTGCCGTGATGAACAGACTCAAGCCTGATCTGATAATAGCGCTCGGCGGCGGTTCGCCTATGGACGCGGCAAAGATCATGTGGCTTATGTATGAAGATCCCGAGGCCAAATTTGAACTTCTTGCAATGCGATTCATGGATATCCGCAAGAGAATTTTCGGATTCCCGAAACTCGGCAAAAAGGCTATTATGGTTGCGGTTCCTACAAGCTCTGGGACAGGCTCTGAAGTTACACCGTTCGCGGTTGTGACAGATGAGAAGACCGGTGTAAAATATCCTATTGCGGACTACGAACTGACACCGAATATGGCTATTGTTGACCCAGCGCTGACATTGAATATGCCGAAGTCTCTGACTGCATTTTCAGGTGTAGACGCACTGACACATGCTCTCGAAGCATTGGCTTCAGTTGTGTCATCGGAATACACCAACGCACTTGCACTTGAAGCAATCAGATTGATCTTCAAGTATCTGCCTGAGGCATATGAGAAGGGAGCCGCCTCGCCGAAGGCTCGTGAAAAGATTCATTATGCCGCGACGCTCGCAGGTATGGCTTTTGCGAATGCCTTCCTTGGAATCTGTCACTCGATGGCGCATAAGCTCGGTTCTGCTCACAAGATTCCGCATGGACTTGCCAATGCGCTTCTGATATCGCATGTCATCAGATACAATGCGACAGATGTTCCTTGGAAGCAGACGGCTTTCCCGCAGTATACATATCCTAGCGCCAAGGGACGTTATGCCAGAATAGCTGACTTCCTCGGACTCGGCGGTGAGACTCCGGACGAAAAGGTGGAGCTGCTCATAAATGAAATCGAAAAGCTGAAGACTCGTCTTGGAATTCCCAAGGACATTCAGTCCGCCGGAGTTTCAGAAACGGACTTCTATGCAGGTCTTGATAAATTGGCTGAAAATGCGTTCGACGATCAGTGTACAGGCGCCAACCCGCGCTATCCGCTGATAAGCGAACTCAAGGAAATCCTTATCAAGGCATATAAAGCATAATCAAATATTGTCCCCATCCCCCCATCCCCTGGCCCGGAGCGGTTTAGAGATTTCCGCTCCGGGCTCTTTTTTTATTAAGAGCCGATGCAAGGATTATTTCTTCTTGCAAAAGGCTTACAAAACTTGTTGTATTGTAAAAAATATGTAAATTGTGTTAATGTTTTGTTAATAAAATAGTTGTGTGGATTTTTTAAGGATATTTACAATAAAAGTTGTATTTGCCTGTGTTTTTTATTATTGATATTCAATGGTTTTTAAGATTTTTATTTTAAAGGACTTATGGTGTGGTGTTTTTTTCTGGCATACCTTATGCATAATAAGTGGGCAAGGTGATGGTAAACAGGAAAGAAACCTACAATGTCAGACATCGACTTCAAGAGCATACTTATAGTGGAGGATGAGGCTCATACCCGTTTGAGTGTGGGCATTATTCTGAAGAGAGCCGGGTACAAGGTATACTCAGTCGGAGACGGAGTGCAGGCTCTGGAACTGCTGGAAAGAAAAATATCGGAAGAGGAATCTTGCGATCTGATACTAAGTGATATTCAGATGCCGGAGATGAGCGGACTGGAGCTTATCAGAGCGATGAAGCAGAAGAATATCACAATTCCTGTGATTGTCTTTACAGGCTTTGGAGATAAGGCTACAGTCATTGAACTCCTGCGGGAAGGCGTCGAGGAATATCTTGACAAGCCCTTCAATGAGAAGGATCTGCTGAATCGGGTGTCGTCCGTGCTTCGCAAGGAAGAAGAAAAGAAGCAGCAGAAAAACAAGCAGTATGAACAGATGTCCAGTCTTGAGCGCAAGGTGGAAGCATATAAAGTTAATATGAACCTTGTAAGTTCATCTGTAGAATCTGCCATGCAGTCTTATCATGAAATAATTGGAACGCCTGTATCAAGCAGGAAGGTCAATATCGCGGTCAGATCACTAAGCCGAAACAGCCTGGGAGGGGATTTCGCCGCATCTCGTGACACTGACAGCGGTATTGACCTTATTGTAGCCGACGTTACAGGGCATGACATGGGGGCGTCATATTATACGATCCTCATAAAAGCATTTTTTGACGAGAACTGTCGTATCGGGGGGAGCGGCAAGGAGCTTTTCTGCGTATTGAACAGCGCCATGCTGGAACGCGGTTTGAGCGAGAGAATGGCAACCGCAATGTTCTTGAGGATAAATCTTCAGGAGATGTGGGCCGAGCTTGTTTCTGCGGCTCATCCGTATCTTATCAGAATCAACCCGGAAACCCCGGATATCGTTTTAAGGCCGATTTCAAGGAACTCCGGATTTGTGCTTGGAATGCTGCGCAATGCAGAATTTGAAGTGAGACGTTTTTCCGTGAGTTCAGGAGACCGTATCTTCATATATACGGACGGGATTCCCGACTCCAAGCGTATAATAGCTGAAAGCGGAGCGAAAGAGAAGCTGGGGGACGAAGGAGTCCGCAACCTTCTCAAGAAATCATGCAGCGCTTCGCTGGAAGAAGGGATGGATATCTTCTGGAACTCGCTGATGAATTATTGCAGATTTAAAAGTGATGACGATATGCTTTTGCTGGGACTTGAGATTCCCGGCAAGCTGTAATGAAAAGATCTCAAGAGGTAGCAGTATGTTCAGATTGGACGAGCAGGAAAATCAGATCGTATTCAAATTCTCTGCCGAGATGAAACTGATCGACAGACTAATAAAGGAGCTGAAGGAGGTCTTTCCCGGTTTCGGAGACGAGAGCAGTTTTTCTCCTCTGAGATTGCTGATGAGGGAAATGCTGATCAATGCGGTAGAGCATGGCTGTCACAAGAACCCGAGTCTATGCGTGAGCGGTCTGGTCAGAAGAATTGCGGAGATGCGCTATCTGGTTACAGTGGAAGATGAGGGAGAGGGCTTTGATTATAAATCGCTTAATTTCAGATTGAGCGGAGACAGTACTCAGTTCAGGAGCAGAGGCTTTCCGCTGATCAATGCGCTTTCGGACGGAATTGAATTTAATGAAAAAGGGAATTCCGTCACTGTTTACATCACCTTGCAGGAGTCAACGAATTTTTCTGTTCAGGAAGAGGGAGGATCTGTAAAAGTCGTATCAAGCGGCAGTATAACAGCATCCTCATCGGATAAGTTCAGAGAAGTTCTTCTTGACTTGCTGAATAAGGGATATCGCAAGATTTCTTTCGATATGGAGAAGGTGGAAGACATTGATTCTGTAGGACTCAGTTCATTCATAATACTAGCCAGAAATATCATGGAAAAGCATGGTAAAGATTCTTCTTTAGAGATATTCAATGCGTCTGAGGATGTGAAGAGACTTTTCGAGATGACCATGCTGGATAAACTCTTTAAAATAAGCGCCAAGGAGGCTTCCGTATGAATCGTGACAACGAACTGGTAAATGAATTTGTTGTTGAGGCTAAAGAGCACTTGAGTTCCATGGAAGATGACTTTCTGGTTCTTGAAAAACATCTGAAAAAATATGATCCGGCTCTGGTGGATAAAATATTCAGAGCAATACATTCCGTAAAGGGGGCGGCCGGTTTTCTGGGCTTCAAAAAGGTCAATGATCTTTCGCATGTCATGGAAACAATTCTGCAGATGCTCCGCTCCGGTGATGCAAAGCCGGATTCAAAGATGATTGATGCGCTGCTCGCCGGAACAGATACGCTTAAAGTCATGCTTGATGACATATGGAACAGTGAAAAGTCTGATATCCAGAAAGTTCATGATCGTCTGGCTTCACTTCTTGCCAAGCATATATCTCCGAAAATTAGAGAGGAAATGGAGACATCCGTCAAGCTTTCTGATGCGGATGGAACGGATTCCGGTTTTGAAATTGATGAGTATACACTTTCCAGACTGCCGAAAAATCATTCCAATCTTTACGTTCTTAAGTATGATCTTTCCGAGTTCCGCAGGCAAGGGGGGCTCTCGCCTCTGGTTCTTGTCAGGGAACTTATGAGTACAGGGGAAATCATTAATACAAGGATTGATACTCCTGCCAAGAGTCTTGCAGAGAATCTGGCGGAACAGCCGCTTATATATGAGGTCTTGTATTCTACTGTGCTTGAGCCTGATCTGATCTGTGAAGGAGCCCATTTGCCGATGGACAGAATTAAGGAAATCAAGCTCAAGAAGAACAGTAACGGAAAAAAGGAAAAATTGAGCGGCAGTCCTGTGGCTGAATCGACCGAAAAGGAAAAAACGGAGTCGGCACAACCACAGGCAGAGGTTCAAGCAGAAAATCCTGCTTCGGTCGCAGTTGTGGATGATTCCAAGAGTCCTGCTGCCGATGCCCATCAGGATACGGTTCGCATCGGGGTGCATATTCTTGACAAGCTGATGACTCTGGCCGGAGAGCTGGTTCTGGTCAGAAATCAGCATTTGATGGCTTTCTCTGATCGTAACGATGCTGTTTCCCGCGGGATTTCCCAGCGTTTGGACATTGTAACTACCGAGTTGCAGGAGTCCATCATGAGAACCAGAATGCAGCCTGTAGGGAACCTCTTCAGTAAACTTCCAAGAATAGTCAGAGATCTTTCCAAAAAACTTGGCAAGAAAATGGAGATTCATACAAGCGGTGAGGAGGTTGAACTTGATAAGACAATTCTTGAGTCCCTTTCCGATCCCCTGATCCACATAATCAGAAACTGCTGCGATCATGGAATAGAGACTCCCGATATCAGAGAGAAACATGGAAAAACACCTTGCGGCTTTGTGAAAGTTCATGCCTATCATGAAGGCGGACAGATTATTCTCGAAATCGCGGATGACGGACGCGGTATCGACGTTGAAAAGCTCAAGACCAAGGCTCTGGAAAAGGGCTTGAAGACACGAGAAGAGCTTGCCGAAATGACAGACAAGGAACTTCTTTATCTTATTACTCTGCCAGGCTTTTCAACCTCGGATAAGGTAAGCGATATTTCCGGACGCGGCGTCGGCATGGATGTGGTTTTGAAATCCATTGAACGTCTGGGCGGAACTCTTGATATCAAGACTGTTCTGAACTCAGGAACGACAATGATAATGAGAATGCCGCTTACTCTTGCAATTATTCCTTGTCTCATTGTCGTTGCAGGAGGACGCCGTTATGCAATTCCTCAGGTAAGCCTTGAAGAGCTTGTATGTCTTTATGACGAGGACATAAAAAATAAAATCGAGTGCGAGAAGAATCAGGAAGTATACCGTCTGAGGAACCGCATTATTCCGATGGTAAGGCTTCAGGAGATTTTTGCGCATGATAAAATACTCAGCGATAAGGATAAATGTGAAATTTACGGTCGCTACAAAAAGCAGAATGCTGAACAGGAAGCGGCGGACGGCCACTTGAAAGGCTCGCTTGTTTTTGCCGTGGTGAAGGTTGGATGCAACCGTTTCGGCTTGATTGTGGACGGCGTGACTGGGACAGAGGAAATTGTAGTGAAACCGATGCATCAGGCGCTCAAGAATCTCAAGGTTTACTCAGGTGCTACAGTTATGGGAGATGGCAAGTGCGCTCTGATTCTTGACATCGAAGGAATTGCCAGACACGCAGGCGTAAACTTTGCGGAACTGGCGGCGGCAGACGAGAAGGGACGTCAGTCGGCAAGGTTTACGAAGGAAGTTCAGACTGTT
>JAKJHH010000055.1:14132-19475 GCA_022703965.1 Verrucomicrobiota bacterium | reverse complement strand
TGAGATCAAAGAAGCCAGGACGGTAGAAATCCCGATTAATCTATCCGAAGGCTGGTATGAGCTCAAATTCCCGGAACTAGGAATTTCGAGCGGAATTGCAGTGCAGACAAGAGCTCCTGAAAATCCGGATCCATACTTTGGAGTTGACGGAGTAATAGCATGGGAAACTAAGGGCTCACAGAAAAAGCTTAGAAAACAACTGATTGCGGTCATAAAAGAAAGCGGAGTCTATGCCGTCAGAGATCGTTTCAGTTGGACGAAGGTAATGAAAAATCCCGAATCCCCCGACTTCGAAACCGGAGACGGATATTTTTCCCTCGCCGAAGCCTATAAAGAAGCAGGATTGAAAGTGCTTGTGACATTCCATGACAGCCCTGCATACCTCAGAACTGTAGATAGAAGATACCCTGAAAATTTGAATCTCACATTTCTGCAATGGGTAAGCATTTTGAAAAAATTCGACGGTCTCTGGGATACCCTGGAAGTATGGAATGAACCTGACATATCATTCGGCAACTATCTTCCTGCCGATCAATACGCGCCAATACTTAAAACGATAGCATACGCAAAGTTGAAGAGCGGATCAAAAATAAAACTCTGCGGCGGCATTCTTTCAGAAATCAACCCGGAATTTTTAAGAACTCTGGGAGCAAACGGAGTTTTCGATGTCGCTGATATCATGAGCTATCATGACTACCATCCTCCGTTCAACTTTAGACAAAGTCTGAATATGTACAGAAAGGAACTCTCGGAATACGGAGCTGAGGATAAACAGATACTCATAAGTGAAGCGGGTAAATACTACAACATCAAAGGTGTCAAGGAAATAAAAATTCTAAGCACAGATCAGGAAAAGGAAATCGCACATTTCATCGTCAGCAAAGCCCTTGAGGGAAAAGCAGCCGGACTCTTGCAATATTATCCTTTCATACTGAATTATTTTGTAAACTGGAACAAGACCGAACAAGGCGGCATGCTCAAACCGGATCTCAGTCCTGCAAGACCGATCAGTGCCTATTCCACCTTAATACGTAAAATTCACGGAATGACTTACACGGGACGCTTAGCCACGCCGGAACTTAATCAGGAAATAAGAAATATTGTATTCCGTTCGGACAAGAGAGCTCTGGTAATTCTATATACAAACAAACACAGTATATCTCCGAATATCAAATCATTTTTCAAATTTGCATCCGCCTCAGGAATAGATGGACGCAAGCTGGAGTTTGAGAACGGAATTATAAGAATTTCAGATGGAATTATATATCTGGACTGCGAACTCGGCGATCTCGAAAAACATCTTCAAGTCGATTCAGTTGCCCCAAAAAACGACGGAAGGAAACAGAATCCGCCCCCAATAATAATAAGCCCGTCTGAAGATGTAAAAAACATGACAAATGCAGGCTCAAAAGGCTGGATCTGCAAGAGCGTGGAAAGCAGGCTGAAAATCCCCGTTACGGTATATAATATGGGCGACAAGAATTACAATCTGAAAATCTACGGCAACATTGAAGGAAGTTCTGAAAAAATCACAAGTGAAAAAATTACTGTAAGCCCCGGCAGTTCTTCCAGAATCCATCTGACAATAAATGAAAAAGAACTGGACAGACTCCCTCCCCTCGCCCGTTTGATTATACGAGGCGAAAGCGAGGACGAAAAACTCGAAATCCAGAATGCCGCAATGGACATACAATTCAACAAGTCACTTGAAAGCCAACTCAAAGCTTTCGGAAAAATAAACAGACTCAATATCGAAAAGAGCAAGTCATGGAGAAAATACGGCATCGAAGGTTCTGAGATCAAAGTCACGGAAAAAGCCTCCAACAGCATCATGCTGTCCTTTAAGTTTCAGGTAAAAAACAAAATGGATGAATGGGGTACTCCGGCTCTGAACATACCTGATAGCGCAAGACTGAGTGAAAAGAGCGGATTTCTGATAAAGGCCAGACTAAGCCCTGCATCAGCGGATACCAATATCGCAATCATAGTCAAAGAACCATACACGTATATAAAAGAATCTGTCATCCCGCCGGACGGAGAATGGCACTGCGTCTACATAAGCTGCGAATCACTCAGACACCCGGCATGGGAAGCAGAAGACGGAAATGGAAAAGCAGACTGGAGCACAGTAAACGAAATCTTCCTCGGCCCCATTCATTACAAAAGAGAAAGTCTTGATCTGGAAATAAGTGATTTTTATATAGTCTCTCCGTAGACAGGCATGATTCAGGCTTGAAAAATGAGAATCGGATGTCAAGGTAATTGGCTATGAAACAGACAATACTTTCAATAATTTACGTTGGCATCGGAGGAATGGCAGGCTCAATAGTCCGCTATCTTTTCGCTCTGATAGCACAACGTTACGAGATCATGTTTCCGGCAGGAACTGTTGCGGCAAACGTACTCGGATGTTTTATCATCGGCATCGTAATGCAGCTTGCGGCGGAAACGACATCTGTTTCTCCTGAAATGCGGCTTCTGCTAGCGACAGGATTCTGTGGCGGCTTTACAACGATGTCTTCAATGGTCTACGAAACAATGCAGTATGTTAAAAGCGATGAATATCTTCATGCCTTCGCGTATTCAGGAGGCACGCTCCTCTTTTCCTTCGCGGCATTTCTGGCCGGATCAATAATAAGCCGTCTTCTTATAAAAGCGGCATTTTAGAAGAAAGGATTCATATAATGGAACTTCAGGGATCAGCCAAACTGCTCAGGATATTCATAGGTGAATCGGACAAGCTCGGACACAGCCCGCTTCATGAAACAATTGTAAAAGCAGCCCGCGACGCCGGACTTGCAGGAGCAACTTCATGGAAAGGCATAATGGGATTCGGGAAAAGCAGCCGTCATATTCACAGCGCGAAAATTCTGGATCTTGGCGGGGATCTTCCGATAGTAATTGAAATTGCTGACGAAGAAACAAAAATTAATGCTTTTCTGCCTGAATTGAAAGCACTTTTTGAGAAATCAGGATCAGGCGGACTCGTAACAATCGAAACGGTGCAGATAATTCACTACCTGAAAGAAAAATCAGCTGAATAATGAAACCGATTCAGATGCCGTAACGCTTCAATTTGTAAATCAGAGCGCGTCTGCTGATTCCAAGCACGGCAGCAGCTTTGGTTCGATTGCCGCCGGTGCTTTTCAATGCCGCCTGAATAGTTTCAAGCTCGGCATCTTCAATCGAACGAACCTGAGCAGAAGAAGGAATATCCTGAGAAAGCGGAAATGATTTCAAACTGCCCGGCAGGTGTTCAGGCAGAATAATTTCGGTATTTGAAAGTATGACGGCTCTTGCAATCGCATTCGACAATTCACGGACATTTCCGGGCCATGAATGAGCAAGAATAGCCCGTTCAGCGGCAGGACTCAAACGCTTGCTGCGGCCTCCGGCGGTCTTTGCGATAAAAAACTCTGCAAGGGGAATTATGTCGTCCTTTCTAAAGCGCAGAGGCGGAATATCGAAGGCAATCACGTTGAGCCTGTAGAAAAGATCTTCACGAAAACGGCCTTTGCGTATTTCTTCGCCAAGATCCCTGTTTGTAGCAGCAACAAGGCGAAAATCAACAGAAAGTTCTCTACCTGACCCCAAGGGAGTGATTTTTCCTGAATCCAGCGCTCGCAGCAAAGCAGGCTGAAGCTCAAGAGGCAATTCACCGATTTCATCAAGAAAGAGAGTCCCGCCTGAAGCAGCCCTGAACAGTCCGTCATGAGCGCCGGAGGCGCCGGTAAACGCCCCCTTGACGTATCCGAAAAGTTCTCCGGCAAAAAGAGGAGCGGGAATCGCCGCGCAATTTACGGGGACAAACGGCATCGATGCTCTGGAACTCTGTTTATGAATAAAAGAAGCAAGAACTTCTTTGCCTGAACCGCTTTCTCCTGTAATCAGAACAGACACGGAACTTGTCGCGACACGGGCGGCATCACGAAGCAAACTTTTCATTGCAAAACTCTCAGAAATTATGCCGGGAAAAGAGATTTCCTCAGAGTCACACTGAACAGAACTGTCTTCAGGGTTGCCGAGCAGATCGGAAACAGCACATAAAAGTTCCTCAAAATCCACAGGTTTCTCAAGGTAATCAACAGCGCCGAGCTTCAGAGCTTTCACTGCATCTTTTATGTCAGGGTAAGCGGTAACAAGCAGAAAGGGCAAATCAGGAAAGGACTCCTTCATATTTTTTAAAAGAGAAATCCCGTCCATTCCAGGCATTCTGATGTCGCTTATTACAAGCCCAGGCGTCTCCTCGGCAGCGACAGCAAGAGCAGTCTGTCCGTCAGAAGCCGAACGGACTTCATAGCCCGATCCGCTGAGAGTTTCGGAATAAAGCGTCCTGAAACGCGGTTCATCATCCACAACAAGAATATATGACACGAAATCCTTACCTCCGGACAGAATCAGCTTTTCTGATTCCGCTAATGATTATCACAGTGCCCTTGGCTGGCATAGATTCGACAGAAATTTCCCAGCCGGACTGCTCAACGATTTTCCGGACAATCGCCAGCCCCATGCCGCAACCGCCCGGACGTCTGCTCACATAGGGCTTGAAAATATCCGCGATTATATCGGGATCAATTCCGCGCCCGGTGTCCGCAATGCTGAGAATATACGAGCAATCGCGGCAATCGGCAAGTTTCATAGTAACTTTACCACCTGAACCGGTAAATTTCAGACTGTTCATAAGAATATTCAGAATGATCTGAGAAAGCATTTCGCGGTCTGCCATTATACTGCAATCGGGAATTTCAGAAACAATTGTAACGCCTCCGCTTTTAAAGTCATCCTCGACCAGTCCGCTTATCCGGTCGGTCAATTCTTTAGGATTCAAAGGTTCAAGAGAAGGCTTACGGGGTCTTGCATAAGAAAGGAAATCCCCAAGTCTGGCGGTAGCGACATCAGCCTCCTCCATTATTGCGGAGGCCATCTGTTTCAGATTGGCATCACATGAAGAGTCCGAGCATATGCGCTGCGCCATCCCCCTTATAATACCAAGCGGATTCTTTATTTCATGCGCCAAGCCGGCGGCGGCAAGCCCCAGTTCTTCCAACTCCTGCTGCTTACGTCTCGCCTTGTCCAGCTCAAGCTTCCGGCCGGAACTGAGGTTCAACACACTGAAAAGGGCAACAGCCAGAATGATACAGACAAAAGATAAAAAGAAAATCAACATCAGGGGACGCAGATAGATATGATTGTAAGCAGCAGTAGTCTCCCGTGGACTGACAAGTGCCTCAATCTTCCAGACAGCATCCGGAAAACTGTAGGTCTTTCGAATCTGCTTAAGATGAGATTGACCTTTAAGCGGTTCTTCATATGCAAAAATGATATTGGAATCAAAATCACTGA
>JAKJHH010000055.1:0-14122 GCA_022703965.1 Verrucomicrobiota bacterium | reverse complement strand
TGCGAATTCCGGAAGCCGTCAGATATTTTTGCAAAGCCTCGTTGGAACGAGAAAGCTCAGCGCCTCCTGTTTTAAGTCCATATGCGAAGGCAAGGGTAGAATCGCAAATCTGAGAAGCTGCTTCCTGTGCAAAAAAGTTTTTTCCGGAAAGAGCTTCATAGAAAATCCATAGCCCACTAAGGAATATAGCGAAAACTGGAGTCAAAATGAGAAAAGTCCGATTGATTGAAAAATTTCTCATCCGCTCAACGCTTTCTAATAGTTCTGGACTTGTGAAATGCCATGTAGTCGGCGTGGGCTTCCAAACCTCGACTCTTTATACTCTTCAGACATGCAATTCTATCCGAGTTAAAGAAAAAGGCGATAATTTTTGCCATCACCCCGTTAAGTTTCCGGCAGGAAGATGGATCAGGATGTTGCGCACATGAAGCACAGGAGCGGCATTTGTTCTCCATGCAACACGTTCTGACATGACACCAAGTCGCGGAATGATTCTGAAGACAGCCCTGACACTGACCTTCAAGATACTGTCTGCACACACCGCAATAAAGACCGCAATAAGCAACCTTATCAGAATCCTTTTCCATACATCCTCCAATTGCTTACAGGAAATATATGATAATAAATCAGCTCAGGATCTCAGAGCTGGAAGCACATCCTTCTTCAGCCACGACAAAGTACTGTCCATTGCTTCCGGCCTGCTGCATACAGGAGCATATTTCAGTTCCCGTATCGCAGCGGATATGTCGAAAAAGTGAGAATGCGCAAGTTGTCCCGCAACAAAACGAGTCATCGGCGGTTCTCCTTTTAAATGAAGAACATGATAAAGGAATTCGCAGAGCGCCCCCGCCATATATGCATTGCCATACGAAATATGCCTCTCTATCTTCGGAAGCCCGCAGTCCGCGATCAACGAATTAAGCCAATCCCAGATGTTAACCGGTTCATTGTCTGATATGAAATAAGTTTTCCCGCAGGCTGCGCTTCCGCTCCATATTGCCTCCGCAGCTTTTATATGGGACTCCACTACATTATCTATATAGGTAATATCAAGAATATTTTTGCCATCGCCGATAATCCGGAGTTTTCCGGTCGCGGCTCTGGCAATAAGACGAGGAAGAAGATGAGGATCGCCAGGTCCCCATATCAGATGAGGTCTCAGAGAAACAGTCTTCAGCACACGCTGATCCACTGACATCACAGCTTTCTCCGCCATTGCCTTGGTAGACGGATAATATGCAAGGTAACTGAGAGGATAGGGAATCGATTCATCAACGCCTTCGATATCTACGGACGGCGAATAAGCAACACTTGGAGAACTCGTAAAAACAAGATGATGAACAGAATTCTTGATGCATAAGTCAATCACATTCAAAGTCCCATGTACATTGGGACGATAATATGATTCCTCCGATCCCCAAAAACCGGCTTTGGCGGCAGTATGGAAAACTATGTCGCAATTTCTGAACGCATTAGATATGGTAGACGCTTCGCCGATATCGCCCGCTACATATGACACTGCTGAAGAAGTAATTGCGTCGTCAACAGCCCTGACAGAACGAGAAAGCACCTTAACAGACGGAACTCCGAGAGATATAAGCCTCCTGACAAGAGCCTTTCCAAGAAAGCCGCTCCCGCCGGTAACAAGCACCGATGTTTTTGTCCAGTCCATCCTCTTGAGATTCCCTTTAGATTAAAAGCACCCCATTCTATATATGCAGAAGGGAGCAATTTTATTACAGATTTCTTTTTGAAATTCCAAACATACACAGTATTATACTCTGTTACGGGTAAATAATAAACCTCTGAATGAGGAAGCGGAGAAGATATTTATGATCGGATGGCAGGAACTCTTGATAATCTTCCTGATAGTCCTTCTGCTCTTCGGCGCCAAGAGACTGCCGGAAATAGCAAAAGGACTGGGAAAAGCAGTCAGCGAATTCAAACGCTCGAAGGATGAAATAATAAACAGCCCTCCTGCGGAAACTAAAGAGGAAAAAACAGAAGCAAATGACAAAAAACAGACCTGAAATACCATAACTGGATTTCTTCTGTTAAAAAAGTATTCATAAAATTGCTTTTTTTTATTTTTCCAGCATAGAATCATGCTCAGATAGATACTATAGTAGGAACCTTAAAACTTTAACTCCTAACGTTAGGACAGGGATAATATAATGATCAGAATGAATATAAAAAGTTTCGTTCTCGCGGCCTTGGTTTCCTGTTCTGCGGCAAGTACTTTCCAAACCGTCGCTGCTCAGGACGGTCAGAAAGATCAGTCCGCAGTCTTGCTGAAAAGCGCCTGGCAGGAATATGCCTACAGAGAGTTTTCAAAAGCGGAAAAGCTTTTCATCAAAGCGGAAAAAGAGGCAAAAACCAGCGATGAAATAGTTCAGGCCCTGACAGGACAAGCCTTCTGCTATCACTTCGGAAAACGCCAGAGAGTAACTTTAGACGACTACAATCAGGCATTGACCATCTACAAGAGAGCACTTGAAAAAAGAAGTGACGATCCTAAATTCACTCCCTTCTTCAAGGCAATGCTTGCCGAATGCAACTACAATATATTTAAACTCGGCGGCGACCAGACATATAAGGAAGAAGCCGAAAAAATCTGGACAGAGTTAAAGGAAAAGTATCCGAACAGCATATTCACTCAGGATGCTCTCCTTTTCAAAACTGTAATGTCAACCAATGACCTTAAAGCAGATGAAGCCAAAGCTTCAGCAACAGAACTGAAAGAGTTCCTTGTCGGAAAAACAGATGCCTTCAAAGCTGACAAAGGCACTATTAATGCCTCTGCAAAAAATCCCGACGACAAGAGCCTCTTGGCTCCATGCATGGCAAAATATGCCTTCATGGTGTCTTACTGGAGAGGCGACTACAAAGACAGCGTCACATGGCTCAAAGAATACGTAAAACTCGGTCCGAGCAGCATAAGCTACCTCACAACAGCATACTTCAGAATCGCCCAGACAAGCGAAAAACAGGTCGGCGATAAAGTCACAGCTCAGCAGTTCTACCGCAAGCTCTATACAGAATATCCCAATGACAGACGCGCATATTATTGCACACTGAAAGACGAAAGTCTTGGAAAAGAAATAGCGGAGGGCAAAAAATAATGGCTCCTAAGAAAGAAAAAGATTCAAACGTCTCAATAATGAACCTTATTGGTCTCAGCATCCTGGTTCTCTGCTATCTCGGCGCGATCTGGAATGTATTTAAGACGACAAAAGACGAAATTTCGTATGACAAAGTCATCAGACTCTGCCACTGGCAGCTCGAAATGGGCGTAACAACCGCTCTTGATGAGATGATGGCTCGCTATGAAAAAGCTCACCCCGACCGCAAGGTCATTCAGATTCCGATCACAGAAAGAGCATATGCCCAGTGGGTTACAACACAGCTCATCGGACGTACAGCTCCCGACCTTATCGAAATCGGAATGTTCAACGTCAATGACTATCTCGGACGTTACTTCAAGCCCGTAACAGACGACATCATGAAGCCCAATCCTTACAATAAGGATAATCAGTTCAAGGATACTCCCTGGATGAACACATTCCTTGACGGACTTCAGAACTCATATAAACCTGAACTCCTCGACTATTACGGCGTTGGCTTCAGCCAGTACAGTGTAAGAATGTTCTACAACAAGACTCTCTTCGAACGCATTCTGAAAAGAGCCAACCCGCCGCAGACTCTCGAAGCCCTCTTCAAAGACTGCCAGACAATACAGCAGTATGTCAAAGACAAGAACGCCGGCGTTGCAAAATACAATAAGGAACATCCTCCCAAATGGTGGCAGAGACTTCCCTTCATGCCGTCAACACAGAAGAATGAAATTCAGGTTATTCCGATTGCTTCTTCAAAATATCAGCTTAACCTCTTCCGTACACGTTATGCAGGCATCTTCACCGCCGACATATGTATTGATTCAGCCAAGGACAACTCCGGAACAATGAGTGTTCAGGACAACTTGGAAGCCTGTATTACCGGAGAGCTCTCAACAGCAACTCCAAAATATAAAACCTATATGGAACTCATAAGGGATATGGCGAAATTCTTCCCTGACGGGTTCATGTCAATCGACCGTATGGATTCAGGCTTCTCCTTCGTTCAGGGCAGAGCCGCAATGATCACATCTGGAAGCTGGGATGCCAGCTCATTCCTTAAACAGGTTGCAGACCAGCCGTTCGGAGATATAGTCCTATCTATCAACGGGAAGGAAATCAACGATTCAAACGCAGCCGCCAAAGAACTGATGGCACTTGCCAAGGAAAAGAAAAAAGCTGTTCTTCACATAAATCGTGAAGGCGGTAAAATAACAAGAACTATTGAACCGACACACGGCACGGATCTCATGAGCTGTTACGGTCTGGAACTCGGCGACTTCAAGACAAAAGACGGCAAAAAAGTCGCTGTTGTTGTCACAGTTGATTCCAAGTCACCTGCTGACAATGCAGGACTCGTACAGAGAAAGACCTTTGAAGTCGGTATCTTCGACTTCCCGCTTCCTGATAAGACAGATCCGACATACGGCAAATATTATGCCGGACCGGTTGCCGAATCTGTTGAAACAGGATTCAACTTCGGTATCACCAAGTTCTCAAGAAATCCTGCCATTGCGCTCGATTTCATGCAGTTCTGCACAACTCCTGAAAACAACCAGAAGCTGAACGAAATTGCACAGTGGGTTCCCGCTGTCAAAGGTGCTCAGCCGACAGAGTTCCTGAAGGCCTTTACACCTAACTATAAAGGATTCTGGGGTGCTCTCACATTTGAAATGGGAACAAGAACAAAAACTGTTCTAGGTCAGATGCTCTGGCCTTATACCTCCAGAGAAACAGATTACGAAACTTACTCCAAAAAATTCCTCGAAATGATGCCTCAGGCAGCTGCCTATGACTACGATGAAGCAATCAGACTTGCTCTCGAAGCCGTACCGGAAAAGCTGGTTCTCAGAAGCATGACGCTTTCTGACTACCTCTTCGCCGAGAAAGATATAGACAAGGCATATGCGAGACAGAAAATGGTCGCAGCATGGGAAGTTGTAATTGACTATCAGCTCAAGTATCCCATGATGAAGGCTCAGCTCGGCGAAGTCTTTGAAAAGAGACCCAGCACTCCGTTCTCCAAAGCCTTCTTCGACAACTATGACAAGATTAAAACCAGGGAGTAAGCCCGATGCCTAAGATAATAAGCAAAAGTAAACTAAAACACTATTGGAAAGTATATCTTTTCGTTATCCCCAGTGTTCTGCTTGTAGCAGTTTTCTCATACTATCCCGCTATCAGTGCAATGTATCATGCGTTCTTCAGATGGAACGGTGAAGATATCAATACCTATGTAGGCGATGAAAACTTCAGACGCCTCATGGGCAATTACTGGATATGGCTCGGAGTTCTGGCCTCCTTTGCGGCGGTGCTCTTCTATTCGGATAAGAAGGATGACAGCAAGTCAGACCTCTTCCGGGTAATAGGCGGCATATTCAGCGTACTAATAGGAGGCGCAACTCTGGCCTTCAATGGACTCGCGGTAACCTCATCATCCGTCAGTATGGCGGACAGAGGTGCGGCAATCGGAATAGCACTCCTCATATGGGGATCACTTCTCGCCTTCTTCCGACTCGCACTCAGCGAAGAAAACGACAACCGCTGGATATATTTCCTTATATGTATAGATTTTCTGGCGGCAGGCATATTTGAATCTCTCGGATTCACAAGCCTCTTCGCATGGATGCTTACAATGGTACTCACAGGTTTCTGGCTCTGGCTCTCGCCTGCGACAGAGAAACTTGCGCACATCGATGTTGTCAAGACCTTCCAGGCTTTTGCATCACTTTCGATCTGCTTCTGGGCGCTTGCCAAGCACTCTGGCGGCGACCCGATGCTCTGGGGCGGATTCACAGTTGTATTTATCCTTGTTCTCGCCAACATCCCCAAAATGATTCCTTCAATCGCAACTGCGGTTGTTATTCACAGAATCAAGAACGACAAGATGAACTACCTTTATAAGGTTCTCTTCGTTGTTCCGATGATTATTCCCGGTATGGTATACCTCCTCCTCTGGAAGTTCTTCTTCGATCCCAACATCGGTATGTTCAACAAGCTTCTGATCTATTCAAAAGTAATGGACGTTCTGGTAATGATCGACAATGCACTCGGCTGGGGCGGAATCTTCAACGCGGCTCAGACACCTCCGCCGATATGGCTCGGCAACGAACATCTTGTTCTGCCGGCGCTTATTCTCTGGGGCTTCCCCTGGGTCGGTATGGTCGGCGTACTTATCTATCTTGCCGGTCTTCAGGGAATTGACACAAGCGTATACGAAGCGGCTGACCTTGACGGTGCGACTGCCTTCCAGAAATTCCTCCACATCGAATTTCCGCTCATCCTCACTCAGGTCAGAATCAATCTTGTACTTATGATTATCGGAACAATACAGTCATACCAGTTCGTCCTTATCCTCTTCGGTGAAGACGGCGGTCCCAACGGCAGATTGATGATGCCTGGACTGTTCATGTTCAAATCGGCATTCTCGGGCGGTCAGGCCGGATATGCCTGCGCAATCGGTCTTATCCTGTTCGCAGCCATCCTTCTCCTTACCGAACTTAACAACAGATATGTCAGAGTTGACAAATAAGAGGATAACTGAAAATGAAATTAGGATACGCTACAAAAACATTGCTTAACGAGCTTTTAAAGCATTTCTTCATTCTCATGATTCTGTCGATGTCTCTCTTTCCGCTTTACGTGATGCTCACAATAAGCGTTAAGACGAACGCGCAGTTCGCGGGTAACCCCTGGACCTTCATGATGCCGATGCATTTTGAGAACTTCCAGGCGGCATGGGGTTGTGTTTCAAACTACATATTCAACACAATCTTCATATGTATCACATCAATTCTGCTGACATTCTTCCTTACCTTGAATGCAGCTTTCTTCTTCGCCAGATTCAGAATGCCAGGATCGAAGTTCTTTTGGTACTTCTTCCTCATTCTGATGCTCATGCCCGGCGTTGCGAACCTGATTCCCCTCTTCATGCTTCTCAAGAACCTGAACCTTCTCAATACCTTCTGGGCCTTGATTATCGTCAACATTGCAGGCGGTCAGATTGTTCAGATCTACATTCTGAGAAACTTCATCGAAGACATTCCTCAGGATCTCTTCGATGCAGCTGAAGTGGATGGAGCTTCACTGCTTCAGCAGGTTTACAACGTTGTGCTGCCGATGTCGGGAAGTATTCTTTCCACTCTCGGTATCCTTCAGTTCATCGCGATATGGAACGACTATATTCTCCCCCTTATCGTAATCCGCGACGACAACATGCTGCCCCTCGCAGTCGGTCTTGTCAGAATGGATTCAGCCTATGTTAAGGAATGGGGACAGCTTATGGCCGGTTACACAATCGCCAGTATCCCGATGATTCTGATCTTCATTTTTACAATGAGACTCTTCGTCAAGGGTCTTGCATCCGGAGCCGTCAAAGGCTGATCCGGAGTTTATAAGCACATTAAAGGACAAAGGCATCTTATATGGGTTTCTCCTGTGGTTTTGTCGGACTGCCGAATGTAGGCAAGTCGACCCTCTTCAACGCACTCAGCCGCGGTAATGCCGCGGCTGCCAATTTTCCATTCTGCACAATTGAACCGAACACAGGAATTGTACCTGTCCCGGACAAACGGCTCAGCAAGCTGGCAGAATTGGAAAACTCCGTCAAAGTAGTTCCGGCCACTCTGAAATTCATTGATATTGCCGGTCTTGTCGAAGGCGCAAGCCAGGGACAGGGACTCGGCAATCAGTTTCTTGGTCACATCAGAAATGTAGATGCCATCGCGCATGTGGTTCGCTTCTTTTCAGATCCTGACGTCGTACATGTCGCAGGCAATCTGAATCCCATGAGAGACCTTGAGTTAATTATGACCGAACTCATGCTTGCCGATCTGGATTTTCTTGAAAAGAAACTTGATAAGTCTAAAAAACTTCAGCGCGGCGGCGATGCAGATGTAAAGTTTGAATTTGAAATCATGACTAAACTAGTCAAAGATCTAAGCGACGGAAAAGTTCCGACATACGATAAGAGTAACGAAAAAGAAGCTGCTGTTGTAAAGAGTCTCGGACTTCTATGTCTGATGCCCGCCTTTGTCTGCGCGAATGTCGATGAAGAAGGTTTCAAGACCTTCGGCAAAACAGAGCATTCCAAAAAGTTTATCGAAGACGCTGCAAAGCACAATCTCGAAATTGTTCCTGTCTGTGCGAAGCTGGAAGAAGAACTTTCTCAGCTTTCACAGGAAGAAGCCTTGGAATTCCTCAAGGATTTAGGTGTCGAGGAAAGCGGGCTTTCACGAGTTATTCACACTGGCTATCACCTTCTTGATTATATTACATTCTTCACATCCGGTCCGACAGAGTCCAGAGCATGGACAATAACCCGCGGAACCAAAGCTCCGCAGGCGGCAGGAAAGATTCACTCCGACATGGAGCGCGGTTTTATCCGAATGGAAGTAGTATCCTACGATGACCTTTGTGTACACGGCTCATGGGCGAATGCCAGAACAGCCGGAAAACTGAGAATCGAAGGAAAAGATTACGTCATGCAGGACGGCGACTCAGTATTCGTGCGCTTCTCTGTATGATCGGGAGGTAAACAGTGTCATCTCAGGGAGGACACAGCATATTGAGGAGCTCCGGAGCTCTTGCTCTAGCGACTCTGGCCAGCCGTGTCCTCGGGTTCTTCCGTGAAGTTCTTACCGCAATGATACTAGGAGGCGGCACTCTTGCAGCCGCCTGGAATCTGGCATTTATCCTTCCCAACATGTTCCGAAGAATTTTAGGCGAAGGCGCGCTCGGCACGGCGCTTGTTCCGCTTATATCGCACACAATCGAAAAAGAAGGACATGAAAAAGCACGGGAAAAGTTCTCAGCAATACTTTTCTGGCTGACACTTCTGCTGGCATTAATCAGCGTCCTGATATCGCTTGCTTCTCTCATTGCAGTGCCTTACGCAAAACAGGAACACCTGAAGCTGGCATTGAAAGCTGCTCCGCTTGTGATGCCTTACAGCATTTTCATCTGCACAATCGGAGTGATTTCATCGCTGCTGAACAGCATGAGGGTATTCTTCATCCCTGCCCTCGCCTCGCTGCTTCTGAATATATTGATGGTGGGATGTCTGTATTTTGTATGTCCATTCCTCACGCGCGATATGGACATCCTGAATTCATTGAGCATATCTGTATTGATCTCCGGAATTCTTGAAATCATACTGATGCTCTGGCTTCTAAAAAAATATGAGATGTTTCCAAGTTTCAGGAAGTCGAACATATCTCACTTTGACTACATAAAGGAAATCTGGTATCTTACTTTGCCTGGACTCTTCGGTGCATCGGTTCTGCAAATAAGTCTTATTGCCGATAAAGCGATCGCCTGCTGGATAAGTGAATACGCAGTTCCTGCGCTTGTCTACAGTGACAGACTCATATATCTGCCGGTTGGCGTTTTTGCAGTCTCATTCGGAACTGTATCGCTGACAGAGATGTCGAGAGCCTCGGCACGCGGCGAAATAGATCTAATGATAAAACATATGGCCTTTGCGATGAAGCAGCTTCTTTTCATCGCGATTCCGGTTACGGCCTTTATGATGGTTTTCGGACACAGCATACTTGAACTTGTATACATGCGTGGAGCATTCGGAGAAAAGGAGCTGACGGAAACTTATAACGCCTTCAAATATTTTGTATTCGGAATCCCGGCCTTTGCGGCAGCCAAGGTATCGGTCGCGGCTTTCTACGCACGCAAAGACATGAAGACGACTGTCAAGATATCGGCGGCCTGCATAACTCTCAATATAATAATGAATCTTCTTCTGATGCGTTCAATGGCACAGTCAGGCATAGCGCTTTCGACAGTGATATGCTCCTACATCAACAATATTTCACTGCTTCTTATATTAAAACTGCAATTGGGAAATATTCAAATGAAGTCAATTCTGCTTTCAATATTGAAGACTCTGTTCTCATCGGTTGCAGCCGCAGTTGCGGCACTATATATTTACAATGTCTGCAAAAGCGCGGAGCTTCCTGTCTTTATAAGTAAGGAACTACTTCCGCTTCTTGCGGCATCAGCTGCATTCGGACTGGTTTTTCCGGCGGCAGCATTCCTGAGCAGGAGTGAAGAATTTCGAGACCTGCTTGGACATTTCATCAAAAGGAGGACACGCTGATGGAATTTTATGATGCAGTCAAAGCAAGAGTAAGTACAAGATCTTATAAAAGTACTCCTGTTCCGCAAATTTCGCTGGACAGAATCGCAGAGGCCGTGTCGCTGGCGCCATCCGCCTGCAACAGACAGCCTTGGAAATTTCTGATAATCAAAAATCCCCTGCTCAAAACGGCGGCGGGTTCTGTTTATCGCGGAGAATGGCTCAAAGACGCGCCGTTGCTTGCGGTTATCGCAGGAAATACAGCGGAAGCCTGGAAGCGTCTCGAAGGAAAATCAATAATCGAGACAGATACAGCAATAGCCATGGAGCATTTCGTACTGGCAGCGGCCAATGAAGGCCTCTCCACCTGCTGGATATGCGCATTTGAAACCGCCAAGATGGATGAAGTCCTCGGCTTGAAAACTCCGTGGTCTGCTTATGCGATCACTCCTCTCGGCTACGCAACAGCTCCGGTTGAAAGACCGGCTCGTAAAAAGATTTCAGACATCTTTCAGATAATTGAATAAAAAGGAACATCCGTGAATAAGCTTCTTCTAGACAGCCGCCATCTCGCAATCAGTAAGGATGAAAACACCGGAAACCACATACTTGTTCCTGCCGGAACAGGTCTGGAAATAGAAGTTCAGGCTCTGAGCTTCGGACAAATCAACGAAAGTTCAGCAATCCCTAAATTCGAGAGAGTACATTGCGGTGCAGGCGGAGAAGAAAGCTCCTTTGAAAGCAAGGCGATATTTCCTTTCGGAGCGGAACCAGAAATCAAGAGAAGTTTTGAGTTCTCCTCCGGCTTCGTACTGGCAGTTACAGATATCTGTCTGAAAAAAACATTCCCTATGACCAAACTCAGTGTTGATGCATTGAAAATCCCTGGCTCATGGAAGAAACTGACGCTTATCACAGCCTCGCCGGAAGACAAAGACGGACTGAAAATTGAGGAGTTTGATTTTGACTCCTTCACAAATTATGAATCAGTACACGGAATTCCGGCGATACTGCTTGAAAACGACAAGGGACTGAGTCTTGAAACCGGACTCTGTGACGACATCTGGCGCTGGAACAGCGGCGCGGCCAGCGGCCTCAAGTCCTCCTTCAATATCAAAAAAGAATTGGACGGTCTTCTGATCGAGCACAGTGTCTGTATATGGGAGGAAAATTCCGAAGTACAGGCAAGAGACTGGCGCTTCAAATGGTATCTTGCCTGGGCAGACGAAGAATTCAAGAAGAGCTCAGGCAGAAAAAGCCCCGGACAAAGAGAAGCGGATCTTGAGAATCCAGGCGAAAAGCTCCACGAAAATGCATTTATTCTGCTGAATGGCAAAAAATCTGAAATCCCCTGCACTGTTTCCAACACAGCTCAGAATTTCATGAAAAAAGCGTTGCGTTCAGCAGCTGGCGACAGAAAGAAAATGAAATTTGTCATAAAGAATTTCCATCCGTCACTCTGCGAAGACCCTGCGCATCTGAACAGAAGCGGAAAAGCTGATTCTCTTCTACACTGGAACGTACCGGGCATGCTGGAGTTCTCCCTCTGGGCGGAAAGACAACTCGCACCGACAAAATCAAAATTTGCAGTACAAATATCAAAAGATTCCGAACGATTCGAGAAACTCCCTTCGTTGCGGCATCTTGCAGGAAACTGAGCAATGATAAAATTAAGGCAGGCCACTGAAAGCGACTCGGTCGAAATGAAGGGATGGCCTCCCTACCCCGCCGCCTTCAAAGAACTTGACTACGCGTTGCGGGAAGGCGGCTGGTATGATGAACTTCACCTCAAAAGCAAGGTTCGTCTTTACGCAGTTGAAAATGACGGCGTACTCATCGGAATGACAGTTCTGAAAGACGAAGGCGAAGCTGTTTTTGAGTTTATGATTGTCATGCATCCTGAAAAAACAGGACAGGGCTTTGGAAAAGAAGCTCTGAATCAGACAGTCCGTGAAGCCTTTGAAGTTCTTGATGCGACAACAGTCTACCTTATTGTCAGAAAAAGCAACCCCAAAGCCAGGAGTCTCTATGAAAAGACGGGCTTTGTATATAAGGACAGCTATGTCAAGGAAATCCGTGGGATTCCGACGGAAGTAGATAAAATGATATTTGACAGGAGATATCTGAAATGACAAAAACAGCCCTGCTTGTAATTGATGTCCAGAACGAGTATTTCACAGGAAAACTGCCTGTAAGCTATCCGGCAGATTCCTTTGCAAATATCCTAAAGGCGACAGATGCCGCAATTGAACAGAATATTCCGGTAATCGCAATACAACACAGCGCAACAGATCCGAAATCTCCGGTTTTCAGGAAAGGAACTCATGAGTGGGAACTCCATCCTGAACTTGCGAAACGAAAAATCAGTACAGTAATTGAGAAAACACTTCCAGGCAGTTTCACAGGAACAAGTCTTCAGGACTTTCTGAAAAGTCACGAAATAACAGAACTTGTAATCAGCGGCTATATGACTCAGATGTGCTGCGACACCACGTCCCGTCAAGCTTTCCACATGGGTTACAAAAACATATTCCTCTCCGATGCAACAGGAACGCTCGGCTTCAGCAACAAGGGCGGAACCGTTACAGCCGAAGAGCTTCATAGAGCGATACTTGTAACTCAAGCGCTTCGTTTCTCACAGCTGATGAGCACAGCGGAATGGACTGAATCTCTGAGAAAATGAGGCGAAACAGCCTTGACAAAAACGATTTGCAGCTCTACTTTACATTGCCGTAATATAAGATCAGTGATTTTTTTAACATAAAATATATGCAATTAACAGTAAGAGATGTAGCTAGATACCTGAACGTATCTGAACGCAGCGTGTATCGCTGGATAGACCAGAAAGCAATTCCGGCCTACAGAGTAAACGACCAGTATCGGTTTAATAAATCTGAGATCCTCGAATGGGCCTCGGCGCAGAAAATGACCATAGATCCGGGCTTTTTCGAGGACGCAGACAACTCACCGATAACCCTCACAGTAACAGAAGCGGTAAAAAACGGGGGAATCCATTATAAGATCCCCGGAAACAACAAGGACATTGTCCTTAAGAATGTTGTCGATCTGATGCCGCTTCCGCCTGACACGGACAGGGACTTCATCTTCCAGATTCTTCTGGCAAGAGAAAAAATGGCATCGACGGCGCTTGGCGAAGGAATAGCCATCCCGCATGTCAGAAATCCCGTGATTCTGAATATAACAAGTCCTATTGTCATGCTGTGTTTTCTGGAAAAGCCCGTTGAATTCGGAGCTCTGGACGGCAAAGCGGTCTATTGTCTTTTCTCAATGATTTCACCAATGGCAAGAGTGCATCTGCATCTGCGTTCCAGATTGGCGTACATTCTGAAGGACAAAAACTTCAATGAAGCATTGAAGGCGAGAATGGAAAAAGAAAAACTTCTCGCGATAATGGATCAGGCTGAACAAAGCATAAAAAACAACGGTTCCACTCACTAAGCATTAAGCTTAAGGGGGAGCCATAGCTGGAAAACTATGTTACAATTAATAACAGCGGCGGCGCTTTTTTTAAGCGGCGGTATTGCAGCCCTCCTGTTTAAAGGAAGGGCTTCATTTTTTGCTGCATTCGCCTTTGCCGCCGCCGCGGCTCTGTGCGGTCTAAGCGTATTGCCGGAACTGCTCAGCGGAGGCAAAGCTGAACTCTATATCAGTTGGAGTCTGCCTTTCGGAGCCTTTCATACAGCGGCAGACCCATTAAGCGGAATATTCGCTCTTGCACTTCTGATTATAAGCCCTTTGCTGGTATGCTATGCAGCCGGCTACCTCCATGAGGACACAGGAAGAAGCGGAGCCAAGCTGAATCTGTTTTTCATGATGCTAACTTCGGCGGCAATGCTGATGGTGCTGATATCTGCGGATTCGATTCTCTTCCTGATTTCCTGGGAAATAATGACAATAG
>JAKJHH010000054.1 GCA_022703965.1 Verrucomicrobiota bacterium | reverse complement strand
TGTCGACAGGACCTAGCATGTTTACAAGCGCTGTGATGTAATAGGGCCCCATGTCGAAAAGAGGACCTCCGCCCTTCTGATAATAGAATCCGGGATTAGGATGCCATGATTCGTGGCCGGGACAGAGCATGAAGGCAGTGCCTGAAAGCGGAGCACCGATCCAGCCGTCGTCAATGAGCTTGCGGCAGCTTTGCATTCCTGCTCCGAGGAAGGTATCGGGAGCCGAACCGACGCGGAGTTTCTTTTTTGCGGCAAGTTTGACGACTTTACGGGCATCTTCGAGGTCGATTCCGAAAGGTTTTTCGGCATAAACATGTTTGCCGGCTTCAAGAGCCATTATATCGACCTTGCTGTGGGAGAGCGGAGTTGTAAGATTGAGAACCGCTTCGACCTCTTTATTTGCCAGAAGCTCGTCTACAGAGACAGCCTTGCAGCCGTGCTTTTCGGCCTTCGCCTTTGCCGCGTCCATATTCATGTCGGCACAGTGAGTGTATTCCATCATTCTGAAGGTTTTTGCCGCGTTGAAGTATGCATCGCTGATATTTCCGCATCCTATCACGCCGACTTTCATTTTCTTAGTCATATCAAAGTTCCCTTGAGTTATTTGCTTGACATTGATCTTTTATTCAATTATACTTTAAAAAATCAGATTGAAAATGGAATAAAAATTCATCGATATGGACGATTTATTCAAACACCTCGGACACATGCCGCGTAGTTTCAAGTCGGAACTCCCGGTTGAAAGCATTGGCTTTCTCTACGAAAAAAAAGATCGGATTCTGCACGATTTCAAATCCTATAATTTCTCTTTTATACTGAGAGGGCGAGGCGATTATATTCTTAGAGGAAAGCGTTATGAAGTCATTGCACCCTGCGTGATCACTCAGTGGCCGGATGAGCCGATGGATTACGGGCCTGATAAAAACACATGGTTCGAGGTCTATTTCATCTACGGCAAAGCTGCGGGAGAACGTCTGAAAGAGAAGGGGTTTTTCATCGAAAACCGTCCGATTTGGCATATAGCCGATCCTCAAATTCTGATGAAAAAGCTGCGCGAACTTCAATCTCTTAGCTTCAAACATGAAGCTGTTGCCGATCGCGCTGATTTGATCTGCGAATCCATGATAATGGAGAGCCTGCTTGCCCGGACAGCCGCGCCTCTAGGACATGGCGAGGATAAAATACGCAAAGCCGCAAACATGATACGCAAGGATTTTGTGAAAGAATATGATTATGACGAGCTGGCGGAAAATTCGGGAATGTCCTTGTCAACCTTCAGAAGATTATGGCTGAAGTACATCGGAATGCCGCCGGCGAAATACCGTACACATCTTCTCCTTCAGGAGGCCTGTCGTATCATCGTCGAGACTGAAAAGCCGATAAAGGAAATCGCTTCGGAACTGGGCTTTGACGACCAGCTTTATTTTTCCCGTCGCTTCCATAAACTTACCGGAGAAAGTCCCACGGATTATCGCCGCATAAACCGTCCTCCACATCTTATCGGCTAGCGATGTCGTCTGTATTGGAGCGGAGACATTCCGCTTATTTTCTTGAACTGGCGGTCGAAGTAATTGCTGTCGTTAAAACCTGCTTCCGCGGCTATTTCCGAAATACTGAGGTCTTTCCCGCCCAGAAGCAGTAGTTTTCTGGCGTAATCAATACGCATTCTGATCAGATAATTTATGGGAGAATCCCCGTAGTTCTTCTGAAAAAGACGGGTGAGGTGACATTGAGATACTCCGGCTTTTCTGGCAAGATCTTTGAGCTTAATAGGCTTTCTGAAATTCTTCTCCATGTAAGCGAGAATATCCGCAAGCCTGCTCATGTTTCCGGCCTTGTCATCCTGCAAAGCCTTAAAACGGCATAATTGTACAATAAATGAGCTGAAGTTCGAGCGCATAATACTTTGCCAGCCGATTGTTTTAGATGAGAACTCATCAAGCATGAGACTCACAAAACCATAAATCACATGATATTCGGCAGGACTTAGAGAAAGTAGAGCTGAGTCGGCGGATTCAGGAAGAAAAAGCTTTTTGAAACTTTCATTTGCCTTGAGCTCAGGAGCAAGCAGGAACGGAGCCTCTTTGGTACAGGCAAGAGTAACATGCTCAAAAAACTCAGGAACTATGATTTTATGAGACCAGCCAGGATGCATCAGAAAAAGCTCTCCGCAGCACAACGTTGATTCAGTCCCGTTGACAATATGACGGCATTCCCCTCCGGTGCAGACCATGATTTCTATATAACTGTGTCCATGTATTTTGACAGTTGATGAAGCACTGTGTTTATAAAGGTTGACATCAAATATAAGATCATCCATTTTAAAGACAGGACTGACTGTATCCATGATTTAACCTCTGCTAAGTATGAAGCTACAATATCTGTATTTTCAAAAAAATACAAATTCAACATATGTTAAGATCGTCTTGTTTTTTGAGAGAATCGTCAAGGCAGCATTCATAGTTCTGATATATAATTGAAGTATAATCACGGAGAAAAAACATGTTGCTTAAGAATAAAAATTGCCCCCTTCTGCTTGATGATGATTATGGACGCATATTGTCCCTTAAAAATGAGTCCAGCAAAGAATTTATAGCCGCAGACAGTCGACGTCCGCTTATGGAACTCAATCTGAGGGACAGGGAAGGAAATCCAGTTCTTGTGAGTTCAAATTCGGCTAAAGCGGAGTTTGAACAGAAAGAAGGTCTCCTGATCATAAGATACAAGAAACTCAATGGTCTTAATTTTGACGTTGAACTACATGTAAAATACTCGAATGAGGACAGTTTTTTTCGCTGGACTTTTGCCTGCACCAACAGAACTGATTACGCTGTGGAATGGATATCTCTGCCCGTCTGCACGGTTCCGAATGACTTGCTCGGAAACGGTGGAAAAGCGTGCATACTTTATCCATTTTCCGAGGGAATACTTGTCGAGGATGCAAGCCTGCGTGACCGCATGGGCTACAAGTATCATCCGGTAGAATATCCGAGCAGGGGACTTGAAGGACTTTATCCAGGTTCCGTATGCTCTCCATTTATGGCTTATTGTGCTCCGGAGGGAGGACTTTACATCGGCGCACATGATCCGGAATTCGGCTCAAAAACGCTGGAGTATCGTATTGACGGAAGCTCCGTCGAACTGGAAATCAGACTTTTCTGCGGATGCGGCTTCGGGGAAGACTTCAAGCTTCCTTATGAAGTCAAGCTTGGCAGTTTCGAGGGTGACTGGATGAATGCCGCTGAAATCTACAGATCATGGCTGGATACTGTCGTTAAAAAAGAAGAGGATAGCCGTCCTGCCTGGCTTTTCGAGCCGCTTCTTGTCGTTACTTATCCTGTCAGAGGAACTCACGATATGGACATTATGGAGCCGAACGAGTTCTATCCATACACAAACGGCCTCAAATACATCAAGGAAATCGCGGAAAAAAGCAAGTCGCGTATTCTTGTTCTGCTCATGCACTGGGAGGGAAGCGCGCCTTGGGCTCCGCCCTACGTCTGGCCGCCTTACGGAGATCAGGAGGACTTCAAAAAGTTCATTGATGAACTGCATAAACTGGGACATCTTATCGGAGTTTACGCAAGCGGAATAGGCTGGAGTCTGAGAAGTAAAGTTGTCGACTACAAGGGGCCTGAACTTCCCCGCGGAGTAAAATTTGGAGATCTCATGTGCAAGGCTCCGGACGGCTCCATGCCGTTCTCGAAAATCTGTTGCGGACACCGTGACGGCTATGATCTTTGTCCGACAACTGAGACCTGTTATGAGATTGTACGAGGTGAAATAATGCAGATAGCCGAAGCAGGAATTGATTATGTACAGTATTTCGATCAGAACATGGGTGGCGGCCCCTGTCTCTGCTATGCTCAGGATCATGGACATCCTCCAATGCCCGGAAAATGGCTGAGTTCGGCGATGAGCACTCTTATGAGACGAATTACAGCAGAACTCAAGGAGCGTAATCTGCCCTTAGTCGTCGGATGCGAAGGAGGAGCTGCCGAAACATTTATCGACTCCATGCGCTTTAACGATCTGCGTTTCAATGTCGGAATGTTTGCGGGAAAACCTGTTCCGCTCTATGCCTATCTTTACCATGAAAGACTCTTCAACTTCATGGGCAATCAGGTCTGTTCTGGTTCATTGATAAACAACACGGAAACGCCTGAAAGTCTGCTATTTCGCATTGCCTATTCCTTCGCCGCCGGAGACATCCCGACTCTTGTGCTGAAGGACAAAGCGGAAGTCCACTGGGCCTGGGGCACCAAATGGGAGATTCCCGCCCCTGAACAGGAGTCGGTCTACGAGCTTCTGAGAGCGATATCCGAGTTCAAGAAAAGTGAAAACGGAATCTTCCTGACCCGAGGGCGCATGATCCGAGAAGTCTCCGTAAAATGTGAAAATGAGTTCTCTGTTAAACTGCAAAGCGGCGATATATTGAAGTATCCCTCCGTGCTGAGTTCCCGCTGGCAACTCCCTGACGGATCTGAAATGCAGCTATTTATAAACTGCACATGGAATACACAGAATTTTGAAATTCAGGACGGTGCAAAGATGGCTCTTGCGCCGTTGAGCATCGACATAATCAAATCTCGGCGTATCTGATTCTGTAGAAGATGCAGTAAAGCACGGGAACTACGTAAAGCGTCAGGATGCACGCAAAGGCCAAGCCGAACATGATCGTAACCGACATCGCCGCAAAAAAGGCATCCGTGAGCAGGGGCAGCATTCCGAGCACTGTCGTAAACGCGGCCATTGAAACAGGACGGATTCTGCTTACGGCGGAGTCGAGCAGAGCCGTAAAACGAGCTTTTCCTCCATCAATCTGGACATTGATTTCGTCGATCAGTACAATCGCGTTTTTGATCTGCATTCCTGACAGACTCATGAAGCCAAGCAGTGCCATGAAGCCGAAAGGCTGATTGCAAAGCAGCAGGCCTGCCGTTACTCCGATAAGCGCAAGCGGTACCGTCAGCCATATTATGAGCGGATGACGTATCGAATTGAAAAGCAGAACAACCATCAGCACCATGAAAACCGCAAAGAGGGGAATGCTGCCGGTGGCTCCGCCTTGAGCATCAATGGTATCTTCGTGCTCTCCGCCCCATTCAAGTTTGTAGCCTTCGGGAAGCGGAATCTTTTCAAGTTGAGGACTAAGTTTGTTGAAGAGTTCGCTGGCCAGTCCTTCGCGCTGGTCACAATGTATAGTGACCGTCGGACTGCGGTCTCTGCGCATTATTTTGGGATTTTCTGATGAGATCGTTATGCCGTCAATACATTGTCCCATCGGGATCATTCTTCCGGCTATGGGATTCCATATAAAACTGTTTTCAATATTTTCCACGTTGTTTCTGCTGAGTTCAGGAGCACGGGCAATTATAGAAAGAAGTTCGTCTCCTTCACGGAATGAGCCAATCCTGACACCTTCATAGCTTTCCTTTATTGCCAGCGCAAGATCCTGATAGGTAATGCCAAGTTTTCCTGCCTTGCTTTCCGAAAAGACAGGCTTTATGGTTTTCACTTTTTCAGCCCAGTCGGAATGGACAGCTTTTGCATCGGGAGAGCTGCGCATGAGAGTTTTTGCTTTTTCGGCGATGTCGAGGAGAACCGCATAGTCAGGACCAGAGAATCTTGCCTGTATTTTGCCTCCATCTCCGGGGCCGAGCAGGAATTTTTTTGTATTGACCATGCAGTCCGGATCATTCGCGTCATAGTGGTTTTGAATCTTCTGTACGATTTCCTCGATTGCTGTCCAGTCATCGACATCGACAAGGAGCATGCCGTATGAGGAGTTCTGTTTTTCCGGCGCGTATGTCAGAATGAAACGCAAGGTGCCTGATCCGACGAAAGAGGAAGCTCCTTTAACGTGAGGAATGCTTTTTATATATTCCTCGACCTCGCTCAGTTTTTTGGAGGTCTCGCTGATGTGAGTGCCTTCGGGCATCCATACGTCAATCATGAATTGAGGACGGGCAGAACTAGGGAAAAAGGACTGCTTTACAAAGCCGAAGCCGATCACGCTGGCAACAAGCAGGAGAAACATGACGAGGCAGAATATCCACTTCCAGCGAAGGCAGAGTTCCAGTGATTTTTTATATGCTCTGAAAAGAAAGGCATCATAAGGATCGTGCTCATGATCCACTGAGAGTTTCTTGCTGTTGAACGCGTAAAAGCAGAGCAGGGGAGTCAGAGTAACCGCCGTAATCCAGCTCATTCCAAGCGAAATCAGAATGACGTAAAAGAGCGATATGCAGAATTCGCCTGTGGCGTGTTCGGAGAGTCCTATCGAGGCAAAGGCGATGATTGAAATCATTGTCGCATTGAGGAGGGGCCATTTTGTCTGTTCGACAGTTTCCGAGGCAGCGCGCAGACGGTCAACTCCCTTATGGATTTTGACCATGATTCCCTCGGTTATCACAATGGCGTTATCCACCAGCATTCCAAGTGCTATAATCAGAGCGCCAAGAGAAATGCGCTCGAGCGTGATGTCGAAAAACTTCATAACAAGCATCGTTGCCGCGACAGTGACGATCAGCACAAAGCCTATCAGCATGCCGCTGCGGAAGCCCATGAAAAAAAGCAGAACGATAATGACGATAATGACCGATTCTATGACGTTAAGAATGAAGTCGTTTACGGATGACTTTACAGTATCGGATTGCATTGATATGGCTTCGACCTGAATGCCGGCCGGCAGTTGCAGTTTGAGCTGTTCCAGCATTGCTTTGACGGCATCACCCATTTCCACAACATTGCCTCCAAGTACCGTTGAGATTCCGAGACCGATGGCGGGATGTCCGTTAAAACGCATGATCTCTTGTGGGGGATCCTCGTAAGAACGTTTGATGTCTGCGATATCTTTGAGCGTGATAAGGCGTTCTCCGTTTTTAGAGATGATGATATCTCCGAGTCCTTCGACTGTAGTTACACCGCCTGTGGGAGTGACTGAAATAAACTCCGGACCGCTTTTGATTCTGCCTGCGTCGGCGACTATGTTTTTTGCGGAAAGTACGGTATTAATATTTTCGGGCGAAATGCCGAGAGCAGCCATTTTTTCGCGGGAAATCTGAATGTATATGACCTCTTCCTGAACGCCCCAGAGTTCTATTTTCTTCACATCCTTTGCGTGGAGAAGTTCACGTTGAAGAAATTTGACGCAGTCCTTGAGTTCAGCATAAGAATAGCCATCGCCGTAAACCGCATAAAAGAGTCCGTAAACATCGCCGTAATCGTCGATGACAGTTGATTTTTCTGCTCCGTTAGGCAACTGGCTTTGAACGTCGTTGATCTTTCTTCTGAGCTCATCCCAGACCTGCGGCATGGAATGTTTGTCAAACTTGTCCTTGATCTCGACGGTAACTGTCGAGAGACCGCGGCGGGATTCGGAAGTCACTCTCTTGAGTTGTCCCATCTGCTGAACAGCCTTTTCAATCCTGTCGCTGACTTCCGAGGCTACTTCCTCGGCTGAAGCTCCCGGATAACGCGTTATCACAAGAGCCTGCTTGATTGTGAATTCGGGGTCTTCCAGACGCGGCAGTTTGAAATAGGAACCGATCCCTGCGAGACAGACAAAGACCGTCAGTACAATCGTGATGACTTTTTTACGTATGGAATATTCTGCGATATTCATATTTATTTCCTCCCGAGGCTGACGGAAGAAGGAATGTATTCTTTGAGCAAGATCCCTTCATCAATGTAGTTTACACCGGCTCCGACGATGCGGTCGCCGTCCTTCAAGCCTTCCGAAACAAGTATTTCAGATGCGCTTAAGGACTGGATTTTTACCGGGTGCTTTACTGCTTTCATGTCATTGCTGACGAACCAGACAAAAGGATTTCCCGCGCTGTCAGACCCGACAGCCTGAACAGGAATAACGCAGCCATGCTGTTTTGAGGCTTTTCTGTTGTCCTTAACCGAGACTATGGCGGTCATGCCGGGGAGTATGCTTGCGTCGTCAGGAGTGGGCATGCTCATGACGACTCTGAAAGTCTGTGTATCGCTTTCAGCCTCGGTCTCAAATTCCTTTATCGAAAGAGGATAAGTTTTGTTGCCGAGCGTGGGGAATACGACGCTGGCAATGAAAAGTTTCTGAAGCTCCACCGGATCCCATACAGTTGAATTCGAGCTTAAAACATCCTTTTCAGGAACATGGAACACAATCTCGACTGATGAGATATCCTGAAAACTGAGAATCTCCTGCTTTGCCTGAACGTTCTGATAGTTGTCGGCAAAAGTCGAAGCCACGACGCCGTCAAAAGGGGCATAAATAGCGGTGTCGGCGAGAGCTTTGTCAGCAATTTTCAGTTCTGCTTCGGAAACCTCGAAGGCTTTGCGCTTCTCCTCGAAGGATGTCTCAGAGACGGCTTTTTTTGCAATGAGAGCCTCATAACGCTCAAATTCTGCCTTGTTTCGTTTGTAGGTCGCAAGCGCTGAATCGTAGGAATGTGTGTAATCTCTGGAGTCGAGACGGGCAAGCAGAGCCCCCTTTGCAAGTTTGTCGCCTGCTTTTGCTGGAAACTCAATTATTTGTCCTGGAACCTGAAAGGCCAGTTTAACTCTCTGATAGGATCTCAGCTTGGCAGGATAATTCCGGATTACTGAGCTGTCTGCCGCCTGAACTGTGATTATTTTGACAGGACGCGGCGGAACAGTTTTCGGAACTGCTTCGTCCTTTTCTTTCAGACAGGCACTCAAACACAGAAGGCTGAAGACTGCCAGGAAAATTGTTATCGCATGCTTAGTCATTGTTAAGTTTCCTTGTCTTTAAAATTGTCAGTCCGGCGGCGGCGTTGATTGTCGCAATGTTTTTGATTTTATGAATCAGTGAGTCGGGAATTTTATCAGTCCCTGAAAAACGCTTTACTGAGGCGGAATCGACAGCCATGAGAACTGCGGGAGAGATCAGGCTCATTGTCCAGCAGTAGGCATTTTCAGTATCCTTGTCGCCGGTCATCTGCCGATATATTCCTGAGATCAATCCGATAATAGATCTGCTTATACGCTCATAAACCCGATCGGAAATTTCGCCCTCCCGTTGCAGTATCTGAAATATCAAAGTTCCGCACCAGAGCGGCTTGCCGTCTGAAAGCAGCATGTCATAGAAATAGTCAACAAATTTTTCAAGGAATTCGACATGCCAGAGGGGATTTTCCAGAAGCTTTGCATGTTCTTCGACAAAGCGTTCAAGACGCCCGTCTCGCCACTCTTCAGATGCGTAATCCAGAACTGCGTCCAGAAGTCCGTCCTTGCCTCCGAAATGATAATGAATGATCCCTATGTTTTCCCCGGATTCCTTGGCTATCTGTCTTGTCGTAACGGCTTTGACGCCGTACTCGGCAAAAAGACTTCCAGCCGTTTCTATCAAGGCCTTTTTTGTATGTTCTGAATTCGCGTACGCTGCCATACTGTCACCGTTAATTTTTATTTTACTCTAATGATTAATTTTAATCAAAAGATTAAAATTGTCAATAGGCGAAGTCCTTGCTTTTATGTGTCAAGCTCAAAAAAAGTGTAAAATTGATGAATTCACATAGTCGGAAGGAGAATGCCGCCGCATCTTGAAAAAATGGAGCATGTTTGCGTCACTCTGCTTTATCGTGAGTAGATTTAAAACCACGAAACGCACGAAGGATAAGAAAAATAAGACTTGGTAATTAAATACTTACACCATGAAGTCCGGTAAAATATTATTATAAATTACAGTTTACTCAGCTCTTGTCTTGTCCATATGCGTCCATATAGTCCATTCTGTCCATTAAAATATGCGCAGATCAGCAATCAGATTAGCATTTGTGCCGCAAACGTAGTTGAGGAAAGGGGCAGGTCTACAGACCTGCCTGACAGGCGATCCAGCCTTCGCGTCCGGGGAAGTTTTCGTTGAGAGTGATTCCGCAAACCGGATAAGGTTTGGGAGTCTTCTCGAGAACTTCGCCCATTGTGGTGAAGCGGAAGCCTTTTGCTGTGGCTTTCTGTATGAACTCGTCGAACATGGCGAGACAGAGATTGCCTTCGGCTTCGGCGTGAATCGTGAGGATATTCAGTTTGCCGGGACGCAGCAGGGCAAGCATGCGCTCGTTGTAGTTTTCATTTGTTACGCCGTCGCGTCCGAGCATTTCGTCATAGGTCGGGAGAGTGACGGGAATCTGAACTGTTTCGAGGGTTTTGCCATCCAACTGAGGCATGAAAATTGAATCGCCTCTTGTGTCGGAGCTGTACTTGAATTTAAACTTTTCTTTTTCCAGCAGAGTTTTGGCGTTGCCCTTCCAGCCGGGGGCGGCGGATGAAACCGGTGCTTTGCCGGTGATTGCTGTTAGGGAATCTATTCCCTGCTTGAGCTCCTTATAGATGTCATCTGAACTGAATTTGTCGATCTTCGACTGCCAGCGCTGATGATCCCATGCGTGGAATCCTGTTTCGTGTCCTTCCGCATCGCAGGCTTTGATGACCTGTCCGAGATGCTTGCCGATGCCGGGGCCGGGCCACATGGTTCCCATCAGGATTATATCCCATCCATAGAGACTGGCTGCTTTTGTGCGGAGCATTTTCCAGAGGAAGGCGGGCTTCAGCAGACGCCAGAGATGACGTCCCATATTGTCCGGGCCGACCGAGAAGAAAAAGCTTGCCTTGATCGAATGTTTTCTGAAGAGTTCGCAAAGCGCTGGAACGCCCTGTTTTGTGCCTCTGAATGTATCGACGTCCACGCGCAGTCCGATGAGAGTTTCCATAGAAGTTCGCTTTTTGAGAAGTTTATAAGTTGGGAAGCCGGGAAGTATCCAAGTTGGGAAGTAGCCAAGTAGCTAAGTATCCAAGTTGTGAGGTCGGGAAGTAGCCAAGCTTGGGAGGCGACTAAGAAAAAAAGAGGCGGAACTTTTGATTCCGCCTCTTCGAATGAATTCTTAGAATTCGCCTGAGCTTACTGCCTGCTTGAGGAAGAAGTCAAGAGTTTCTTCGACTGACTGTTCGAGAGTCTTGACGGGCTTCCAGCTGACGTATTTGCCGGCGTTCTTGATGCTCGGACGACGATGCTGAACATCCTGATATCCCGAACCGTAGAAGGAGCCGCTTTCGACTTCCTTGAAGCCTGCGAAAGGCGGGAACTTCTTGCGGAGCGGATGCTTCTCGAACTTGTCGTGAATCATCTCGGCAAGTTCCTTGATGCTGGCTTCGTTTACCGGATTTCCGATATTGATGATCTTGGAGTCGCAGAGACCGCCCTTGTTCTCAATGATACGGAAGAGGCATTCGATACCTTCATCAACGTCTGTGAAGCAACGCTTCTGAGCGCCGCCGTCGATGAGAAGGATCGGTGTGCCCTGAACGAGGTTGAGGATGATCTGTGTGATAGCTCTTGAGCTGCCGACTCTTGCGGAGTTAAGGCTGTCGAGACGCGGGCCGATCCAGTTGAAGGGTCTGAACAGCGAGAACTTGAGGCCTTCCTTCTGGCCGTATGCCCAGATAACGCGGTCAAGAAGCTGCTTGCTGCATGAATAGATCCATCTCTGCATTCTGATAGGGCCGAGAATGAGCTTGGAGTTGTCTTCGTCGAACTCGCCTTCGTCGCACATTCCGTATACTTCGGAAGTGGAGGGGAAGAGTATGCGTTTTTTGTATTTTACGCAATAACGGACAATTCTGAGGTTTTCTTCAAAGTCGAGCTCGAAGACTCTCAGCGGGTTTCTTGTGTATTCGATAGGTGTGGCAATAGCGACGAGCGGAAGAACGATGTCGCACTTGCGGATGTGATATTCGATCCATTCGCGATGGATTGAGATATCACCTTCACAGAAGTTGAAGTCTTCCTTGCCGATAAGGTGCTGGATGTAGTCCGACTTCAGATCGAGACCGTGCACTGTGTAGTTGCCGCTGGCAAGAAGACGTTCGCTGAGGGCGCTTCCGATAAAGCCGTTTACGCCGAGAATCAGCACGGATTTCTTCTTCTTGACCATGTATTTTGAAGGAGCTCCTTTGAGCACCATCTTTTCAACTATGCCAGTGTCTACTGCAAGCTGTTCGCCGCTCATGTAGAGGCCTGTGGCTGACTGACCGAAGCTAACTTCGAGAGCGCCTTTGCCGCATGCCACAATGAAAGGAGCAGCCGATATGACTGTGCCGGGAGCCGGAAGCTTCTTGGGGCCTGCGACTTCTTTGGCTTCCCAGATAATGACTTTTCTGTCGCCGATGAATGAGTATGCGCCCGGATAAGGACGTGTTACTGAACGGATGAGATTTCTGACTTCAGTGGCAGACTTAGACCAGTCAATTTCGCCGTCTTCAGGACCGCGGCCGCCGAAACATGTAGCCTTGGCTTCGTCCTGTTTGACTGCCTTGACCTTGCCGGTCTTGATTGTCGGAAGAGCCTTTGCAAGCATTTTTTCAGCTGCGACAACGCACTTGTCATGCAGTGTTTTGGCTGTATCCTTGTCGTCGATTTTTACCTTTTCCTGAGCGATGATGTCGCCTGCGTCGGCCTTTTCGACCATGTAATGCAGTGTTACGCCGGTTTCTTTCTCGCCGTTGATGATAGCCCAGTTGATCGGAACGCGTCCGCGGTACTTAGGAAGAAGTGAGCCGTGGAGGTTGATGCACCCCTTGGACGGAATGTCGAGAATGGCTTTTTTAACCATGTCGCGATAGTAGAATGAGAAGATGACATCGGGCTTCATTTTCTTGATCTTGGAGACCCAGAGAGGATGGTTGATGTCTTCGGGGGCGAAAACCGGGATGCCCTTGCTTGCGGCAAGTTCAGCCACCGAACCGAACCAGATGTTTTCGGAGGGGTTGTCTTTGTGTGTGAATACAGCTTCGATCTTGAAGCCGTTCTTGATGAGAGCCTCTATTCCGGCACAGCCGTAGTTGTGATAGGCCAGGACGACACATTTCATTATGATTTTTCCTCCGCAGACCCTGTTTTGCTTGAGTCCGTCACGTCTTTAATTTATATGTTTAAAGTTTATTAATTTCAGTCTTGTTTTCTGCCGACGATTCTCTGTATGAAGTAGAGAGGTCTGGCACGTACATTATAGAAAATTCGGCCTATGTATTCGCCGAGAAGTCCCATTGCTATGAACTGTCCGCCCATGAGGATGAATGTTATCGCAAAGAGAGTGAATACTCCGCCCTGAGTCCATTCATCGCCCTTCAGGATTCGCATGACGATGATGAAAAGACCGAGCAAGAATCCGAACGCGCATACGCATGAGCCGAGTACGCTGAGAAGACGCAGTGGCAGAGTGGTCATGCTTGTCATAAGGTCGAATTGAAGATTTATGAGCTTCCAGAGGCTGTATTTTGAGTCGCCTACAGCTCTTTCAGCGTGTGTAACCGGGATTTCAGTGGTATTGAAAGCAAAGCTGTTTGCGAGAATCGGAATGAATTTGCTGTGTTCATGGCACTGGAGCATTGCGTTGACGACGCTTCTGTGATAGCCGCGGAGCATACAGCCGTAGTCATGCATGTTCACGCCTGTGACCTTGCGCACGCTGGTATTGATCATGAAGGAGGATATTCTTCTGAAAAGCGTATCCTGTCTGTTCTGTCTGACTGTGCCTACAACGTCATAACCCTTGTCCATTGTAGCCACGAGGTTCGGAATTTCTTCCGGCGGATTCTGGAGGTCGGCGTCGAGTGTGATGATGTATTCGCCTTTGGACACTTCGAGTCCGGCGTTGACCGCCGCATGCTGTCCGTAATTGGTGTTGAGCAGGACTCCGACGATTTTGCCGCCGTGTTTTTCTGCGGCTTCGCAGATCAGCTTGGCTGATTTGTCCTTGCTTCCGTCATTTACCAGAATCACTTCATAAGGCCTGTTCATCGAATCACAGGCTTTTACGCAACGCTCGACGAGTTCGTTGAGAATTGCTTCCTCGTTATATACCGGTATAACTACCGAAACCATTGATTTATCCATAGCAAAAAATCCGCTGTAATTCAGAGTCTTTAATCCGAAAGGATATTAATATACTGCAATTATTTATTTTTCCCAATTATTTTCCAGAGAGAGAGCTTGCCAATCTCGTCATTTTCCCATTTATAGCGTTTTTCTTCCATGAAAGGCTTGCTTTGCGCTTCCGGAAGTTCCGGCAGAAAGTACTTCAGAAGATTGCTGTTGCAGATGACATAACGGTCTCCGCCTGCGTTCAGGAATTCGGCTAGCTCCTTGTTGCTGTTCAGTACTTTTACGGGCTTATCTGTCTTAGCATAAAAAAGAAGTTTAGGCGCCGGTTTGAGATAGAAAGCCGTATTCTCGAAGTCGAAATTCCTGAGTTTCAGTGAAAATTCCTTCTCTGTTCTGAAATATTCCATCTGATTGTAAGTGACGCAGAAGAATCCTGCGCTGAGTATGAAAGCCGATATGAGGAGTTGTCCCAGTTTTCCGTCCATGCCGCAGAATTTACCGATATGTTTCTGCATGCGCGGCATAAGCGGGATCAGGCCGAGGACTCCGCTGATCATAAGTCCTGCTCCTGTCGCCAGAAACTCATTAGCCAGTTCCGGCACTTTCAGATACGATGGAGCAATGTGGAAGGCGATTATGGACAATATTTGTATCACGCATATGGTGAAGAGCAGATATTTTGTAACAGTCAGCGAAAGATTGCGCCATCTTTCCTGAAGCGGCTCTTCCGATCTCATGAAATCAGCCATGATCAGCGTTATGAAGGGCAGGAGGGGCAGAATGTAATACCATCTCCTTGATCCCGATGCAGTGAATATTGCGAATATGAATATCGCCGAAAGATAAAGCCATTTGCGTTCAGTGCTGAGTACCGTCTTTCTGAAACTTACAGCGATTCCGATCATCACAAGCAACATTGCCACGCACCACGGGATCATCATTCTAGGCACTTCATAAAGATATATGAAGAAGGGCTCCTTGTGGTCGAAGGGATTGAAGACTCTCACAATATTCTCGCGGATAACCAGATAAATTCCGGCATCAGCCGAGAGTCCGGGCGGATAGGCGTAGCCTTCCGGAAGTGCTGTTTTTGCCGCTAGAATGAAGGGAATGAAATAGACCGCCGCTCCGGCTATTGCCGCCGCTATATGTGCAAAAGTGATGTGCTTTTTCCAGCTCCCGTCGAGGAACACGAAAAGTCCGGCGAGGGCTGGCGGAATCACTATTGCGGCTAGTCCCTTCATATGGGCTCCTGCGGCGCAGATTACATAAAAAAGCAGGTACGAGAAGAATCCCGCTTTGTCTTTTCTCATCATGAACCAGGTGACGGCAAGGATTATCGCGGTCAGGTTTTGCATGTCGGCTGCTGCGGTGCGTCCCCAGAAAACGAAGCCGTAACAGGAGAGCAGCATCCATGCGGCGGCGTATCCTGTCTTTTCATCACGCAGAATCGAGCCGAGTTTGATCGTTCCCCATAGGCCGATAAGGGCGCCAAGCGCGCTCGGCAGACGTATCGCAAACTCATTCAGCGAGCCTGTGACAAGTTTCACCAGCGCTATCGCCCAGTAGGACATCAGCGGCTTGTCGAAGTAGACTTCCCCGTTTATCGAGGGATGGACGAAGTCGCCTGTCTGGAACATTATGCGCGTGACTTCAGCCCAGCGGTCTTCCGAACCCCAGAGTGAGCGGAATCCCAGTCCTGCCAGCATTATTATTAAGGCGGCAATCCAGAAGATGATTTTCTGTTTTGCAGAGAGCGTTCCCTGATTCAATAGTTCACCGTTTCTTTACTTTTTGAGTATGTCTTTCATGGCGTCAATGACGTCGTTGATGTCGTCGTTTGTCATGTCCGGGAAGAGCGGAATCGAGAACATTCTGTCCGAGTTATATTCGGTGTCAGGAAGCATTCCTTCGTGACATCCCATCTGCTCTCTGTAGAACTTCTGGAGATGTGCGGCGCGGAAGTGGATGCCTGTTCCGATATTGCGTTTTTTGAGCTCCTGCATGAACTCATCGCGGCTCATTCCGGCCTTTTTCACGTCAAGTCTGACGATGAAAAGATGCCATGCGCTTGTCTGCTCGTATTTGCAGTCGGCGAGGGGACTGATCTCATCAATTTCAGCAAGACGTTTTCTGTATTCCATTGCAAGCTTTGTGCGCTTGGCATTGAATTCTTCGAGTCTGGCAAGCTGGCGTATGCCGAGTACTGCGGCAATGTCGGTGAGATTGTACTTGAAGCCGGGCTCCACAACCTGCGCCTGAGGAGAACGTCCGTGTGTCTGTCTGTCGTATGCGTCAACGCCGAGACCGTGGAACTTGAGGCTTCTGACTCTGTCCGTGAGCGCTTTGTCGTCGGAGCAGAACATGCCGCCTTCGCCTGTTGTGATATTCTTGATCGGATGGAAGGAGAATATGCTTGTTCCCTTCTTGCCGATTCTTTCGTTCTTATAGTATGTGCCTGCCGCGTGTGCTGCGTCTTCGACAAGTCTGATTCCCTTTTTCGCCGCAAGTTCGCGGATCGGGTCCATGTCGACTGCCGCGCCTGCAAAGTGAACGGGGATAATCAGTTTTGTGCGTTCGTTGATGAGAGGCGCAATCTTTTCAGCGCTTGTCATAAGGGTGTCTCTGTCGACATCGACAAAGACCGGCTTTGCGCCTGCCAGAGTGATGAGATTGACTGTCGATACCCAGGTCATCGAGGGGGTGATGACTTCATCGCCCTTGCCGATGCCGAGAGCGTGGAGCATCACGTGCATTGCGCCTGTCGCCGATGCGACTGCGACGGACTCGCCGCAACCTGTATATTCTTTAAAATTCTTTTCAAATTCAGCATTTTTCGGACCGGTTGTGATCCAGCTTGATCTCAGAACATCTCCTACTGCCGCGATGTCCTCTTCTGTGATGGATGGTTTTGAAAACGGAAGAAAGTCTTTTCTCATATCGAAACACCCTGTCCGGTTAACTTTTAAAGTTTGAAAATGGGAAGCTATAATTTACTGTCGTAAAAGGAGCTATTCAAGCTATCGATATCTCACGCGTGGATTCATCGACGGGGCTTATTGTGACTTTGATTGTGTCGCGCGGAAGAATATCTGCAATGCGTTCAGGCCATTCGAGTAAGGCGAATGCCTTGGGATCGCCAAGAAACTCTTCTATCCCGAAGACTAGCGCCGCATTTGAGTCGCTGATTCTGTAGAGATCAAGATGATAGAGCATTCCGCCCTTTTCAAGCTTATACTCCTGAACTATGGTGAATGTCGGGCTGGTGACTGCTTCGGTTACTCCAAGACCTCTGGCAAAGCCGCGCGAAAATACGGTCTTGCCTGAACCGAGATCTCCATATAGTGCGAGCACTGAGCCGGGTTTCAGCGAAGCGGCAAGTTCCGCCGCAAAAGCCTCTGTTTCTTCAGGTGATTTACTTATTGTCTTCTTCATTAAATCTCTTCTTTTATATTGCAATTCAACAATATAATATCAGGATTGGAAATGGTCAAAGCCGGAATCCTTGCCGGATAAAACTCTTCCGCTTTCTTTTTCGCTGATCTGTCCTTTGTGGCCTGACTTGATTTGTCCGATGCGGGAAAGGCGGCAGTCAAAATTCCATTGTCTGTCGAGACGTTCCGAGAGTTCAGGATCGACCGCGAAAAGCAGTTCATAATCCTCACCATCGGAGAGTGCGGAGGGCAGTGTTGCCCCTTTTCTAAGAGGAATTGCCGAGATGTCGAGTTCCGCCGCGAGTCCTGACGCTTCACAGATTCTTCCGAGATCGGCAAGGAGTCCATCGCTGACATCTATCATTGTGTTGGTAAAGTGTCCGGCAAGAAATTCCGACTCCTCGAGTCTAGGGATGAAATTCAGATGATGCCGGCTTCTGTAAGAATTGCCGATAAGTCCTGTAACATAGATATAATCTCCCTCCATTGCGTTTTTGCGCAGGCATATTGTGTCGCTGTCGACAAAGCCGTTTATATTCAGAGTGAATACATCGTTTCCGCTTCCAACTGACGATATATCGCCTCCGCAGACCGATACATTATAGAGTTTGGCGCAATCCGCCATGCCCTTTAAAAAACGATGGAAAAATTCTTTTGATCCGTGTTTTGTAGCTATCGTAAGATTTGCAAAAGAAGGACTGCCTCCCATTGCAGCGATGTCGCTGAGGTTGCGTTTGAGGAGTTTTGCAGCCATTTCCTCGGGACTTGTGTCTGCCGGATCATAATGAATGTTTTCGATGAGCTGATCCGCCGCCGTGAGCAGTAGTTTCGGACAGCCTTCGACGGCGACTGCCGCGCAGTCATCCCCCGGCCCGACGACAATGTTTTCGTTCTGAACGAGTAACGGCACGAAACTTCTGATTATATCATGTTCTTTCATGGTACGGCTTTCTGTTTATTGTGCTTGCCGGACTCTCGTGTTGTATTGTAGAATATGGAAGTCCGGTTCAATGTATTATTTTGCTGGAATAAGATTGATTTCGAGTTTACATCCTACGGCGGCGGCATAGCGCTTAAGCGTATTGATGCTTGGAGAATGCTTCACTGCCGAGCATGATTCTATTCTCGCAACGGTAGCGCGGCTGGTATGCATTTTTTCAGCAACTTCTTCCTGTGTCATTTTTGCCCGTTTACGAGCCTTGAGCATTACTTCAAAGATCATAAACTCGGTATTAAGAGCATCGTATGCAGTCTTAAACTCATCGTTTTTCAATTCCTTGGCCATGCTTGCCTTATGATTGTATTTGACGGGTCTGAACTTTTCTTTATTCATCGTCCATTTCCTTTTTTCTTCTGATTGCGATTTCAAGTTCATGACGAGGAGTTTTCTGTGTCTTTTTTACGAAACTGTGCAGGATTATTATACGTTTGTTTTTTACTGTCATATAAAATGCTCTGCCTATACCTTCCTTGCCGTGAGCACGGATTTCCCATGTGCCATCTTCCATATATCGCGTCAGCGGCATTCCAAGTTCGGGACCGTATTCAATCATAAGTCCCATTATACGTCTGCATGATGCCCTGATTCCTACCGGGAGTCCGTCAAGTTCCTTTTCAACTTTCCTGTTATAGTAAAAAATATCCCACATCAGGAGAAACTTCCTTAATAATTTTAATATGAATTGTATCATATTTGAGTCATTTGTCAAGCCGTTTAGTATTTTGGGATATGATTCTCTTATTGAATAATCATTTCCCCGATATATAGTCCGCAAGACAAAGCAGCAGGGAGTTGTTTATGGATGACGGAAAATTTCAATTTGAACTCAGTGCCGAGAATTCCAGACTCAGAATTGATGAAGTGCAGAAATTTCTCTCAAAGGCCTCATGGTGTCAGGATATAACCGTAAATGAAATCCGTAAAGCCGTCAAAAATTCCGCTCTGACAGTCGGCGCCTATCTTCCCGACGGACGGCAGATCGGCTTTCTGCGAGTCGCCTCCGACAAAGTTCGTTTTGCCTACTTCATGGACGTTGTCGTCGATGAATCCTTCCGTAAACGCGGCATTGCCCGTTCGATGGTCAAATACGCAATGAATCATCCCGAGATGAAGGATGTCTACCAGTGGGTTCTAAAAACCGACGATGCCCACGGCGTCTACGCCGCCTGCGGCTTCGAGCCCTTAAAGC
>JAKJHH010000053.1 GCA_022703965.1 Verrucomicrobiota bacterium | reverse complement strand
AAAATGAACTCTCAGTCAGACTTGAGCAACTCTGCCTGACAAGCCCCTCTATAGCCGAAAATGGAGACAGCACAATTCAGTTTAAAATAGCGGGACATGAATTCCTTAATCTCATTGCGGAATCCCTGAAAGCTGACTACACAATACTGAACGCGGAAAACCCCGGCTTCGCTGAAAAAACTCTGGACATAAACGGACTCTCCACCGCAAAACTATCCGGCAGCGATGATGTTTTCAAGAACTCATCAGCTCCTGACAGCAAAGACGATAAGGTGGACAAGAAAAAAATCTTCCGTAAAATCATGCTCGGCAATACGATCTTCTCGGCAATAAAAAACTGATTTTCTCAGGATTACTATTGACAGCAGTTTTAAAACATGATATTATGTAGTACATATAAACATAAGGACATAATCTCATGTTACGACTCAAAGGAATAATAGCGGCGCCTTTCACTCCAATGAAAGAAGACGGCTCAGTCAATTACAGCCTTATCAAAGAACAGGCGGAACTCTTTGTCAACGACGGAATAAGCGGAGCCTTCGTCTGCGGAACCTCCGGAGAAGGCCTCCTTCTCACAACAGAGGAAAGAAAAAAAATTGCGGAAGCCTGGCTCAAGGCATCTGCAGGAAGACTGAAGGTGGTAGTACACATATCCCATCACAGCCTCGTCGAACAGGCGGAACTTTCAAAACACGCCTCGGCAAACGGAGCAGATGCTGTAGCGATTCACGCACCGTCACTCTTCAAAATCGCCAACGTGGATGACCTTGCGGAATATTGCAAAGTATCCGCCTCGGCAAGCCCGAAAACACCTTTTTACTTCTATCACATGCCGGCAATGAACAACACCGCGCTTCCAATGATTGAGCTCCTGAAGAAAGTTTCAAATATCCCGAACTTCGCAGGCATAAAGTTCACCTATGAAAATATCATGGACTATTCACTCAGCCTTAACTTTGAAAAAGGCAGATACGATGTATTATTCGGAAGAGATGAGATTTTCCTTTCGGCTCTTGCCGCCGGAGCCGAGGGCGCTGTCGGAAGCACCTATAATTTTGCGGCACCGCTTTATCTGGAAATCATGAACGCATTCAAAAGCGGCAATATGAAAAGAGCCATGGAGCTTCAGCTTAAGGCAACAAGTATGATTGAAGATCTCGTCAAGCTCGGAGGTCTGCCTGCAATCAAGAGTGCTATGAGAGTGCGCGGAATCGACTGCGGTCCATGCCGCCTGCCTCTTAAAACCGTAAGCGCCAAGAATGCAGATGAAATCCTGAAACTTATGAAAAATTTTATGCAGAAAGAGGGTATGCTCAATGATTCAAAAATTTACAGTGTCGCGTGACGACAGCATTTATCAGGCATGGCCCGATGTCGCGCTGACAAAATCAGGAAAACTTGTATGCGTTTTCAGCGAATGCACTCATCACGGGAATCGCGACTACACAAAAATAGTCACGGTAAGCTCGAATGACAGAGGCCGAACATGGACTCCCAAGCAAGCTGTAACCGAAGGCACAAAGGGACTCCCTTACTATTACAACTGCGCAAGAATTACAGCTCTTAAGGACGGACGTCTCTGCATTATAGTGGACAAGTGTCCGAGCGGTGCCGAAGATAAGAAAGCTCAATTCACAGAAAACCTGCTCTATTTCTCTAAAGATGAGGGAAAAACATGGTCGAAACCTGTCCTCACACCGCTCCGCGGCATTGTACCGGACAAGCTTCTTGAGCTGGAAAACGGACGCTGGATCATAGCCGCCCATCATCCCGAAGACGGATATCTCACGCAATTCATGCACTACTCCGACGACCAGGGAAAAACATGGAGCGACAGAATCACAGTAGGCAAGAAAAAAGGGATGAACCTCTGTGAAGTCTCGATACTGCCGATTGACGACAAAAAGCTTGTCGCCTTCATGCGTGAAAATTCATCTCAAGGCTGGGACTGCATGAAGACAATCTCGAAAAACGGAGGCAAGAGCTGGGGACGCGTCATAAAATTCCCCCTCCCCGCCTGCCACAGGCCGGTTGCAGGATATCTGCAAAGCGGAAAAATCATGATCACTCACCGTTTCATGCAGGGCGGCAAAGGCTGGATCGGATCATGGACTCAGAATCTTTTCGCGGCAATAACCGACAAGGATTCCGCCATAGCGACACAGCGCAAGGATTCCTGGGCAAGAATCCTGCCTATTGACTTTGACCGCTCCTCCAAAAGCGACACCGGCTATTCAGGCTGGGTTCAGTTCCCCGACGGCGAAATATATATCGTCAACTACATAGTAGACGATGCCCTTGTCAAAGCTCAGATTCGAGGATATTCTCTAAGAGAAGAAGACTTTCTTCTGAAAAATGACTAATATCAGAGGCAGGCTATGATGAAAAAGCGGTTCACATTGATCGAGTTACTTGTTGTCATCGCAATCATTGCGATATTGGCTTCACTCCTGCTCCCTGCTCTCAACGGAGCAAAGCAGACAGCGAGAAAAATATCATGCCTCAATAATTTGAAGCAGATTGGATCGGCAATCAGTCTTTATCAGGGGGATAACAACGATTATAACCCTCCGGTGAACAGAGAAGGAGATCTCAGAGTCTGGACCTACGCCTATGCGCAGCAATACGGATGGGCTCAGGATCCGGACATGTGGGCCGCTTATTACCTCAAATCAAAATATCCGCCTGATCTCGGACAAACCGGAGCAATCTCAAACGGTCCCCTGCTTTGCGGCTCCGCCGCTCCGATTCCGTACTATTCAGGAGCCAGCAACTATGGTTACAGCATCGAAGTCGGAGGAGCTGGAGCCGGCTCCCTGGCAAGTTTTTATCCAAGACGAAGAAGCAACTCAATTAAATCGCCAAGCATCGTCTATACCGCCGCTGACCTGAAAGATCCTTATCCATTGAACAGTCCTGACGCCAGAAATTACAGCATATCGGAATATTATTCCCGAGACGCAGGAAGAGACAATGTTGACTACCGTCACAGCAAGCAGGTAAACGTTCTCTTCTTTGACGGTCATGCCTCCAGCCTTGTCAGACTCAGCAAAGATCTCGCGAACTGGGCCCGTAATTAAAAAAGGACTCTGACTGTCATGAAAAAACTCACAATCCTCATGTTCATGCTGACTTGCCTTAGACTTTGCGGAGCTTCGCTTGCATTCTCAGAACTTGAAACAGTCCCACCTCCATGGCTCCATCGCAATAATCCCGGCATTGTGCTTGAAGTCTGCGACAGCGGAGACATCATATCGGATAAGAACTGTTCAGGAAAAGTAAATCTTCTTGCAACAAACCATGGAAGCAGTGATGTCGAGCTCGACTTCACTCTGACTTTATTCCTTCAGGACACGAATAGAAGCGTTGCCCATTTGAAGGAAAAATCCCTTATCATCCCGGCTGGCGGAAAAACAACAGCCGTCAGAACTTATACGATAAGCCTTGAACCGGAAGAACTCGCATTCCTGAATAACAGCAAATATGCTATGCAGACGCTGAAAATCAGGCTGGAGGCTAAAGACAAATCGGGCAATAAAATCAAGCTTCTGAATTCTGAAGGGCATATCGGAATCACCCTTAGTTCCAGAAAAGCGGAACTGCCAAAGAGTGAAATCGTAAATCTCAACGGAATTCCTACGCTAAAAATCAACGATCAATATTATCCTGGAATCTTCGGTTACATAGGCTGGAACTGGGGACCAGCCCGCCAAAGCATTAAGGACTCCGGCCAGACAGGACGTCACATCTATGAAATCGTCTATCAGCCTTGGACTCTCTGGAAGGACGGCAATCTTTCCACAGAAACCCTTGAACGTAAAATGAACGAAATGTTCAGCTCAATCATCGCGCATGATCCGGAGGCTCTGATTTTTGTACGTTACTGGCTTTATGTTCCGCGTGAATGGAGCTCATTATGGTCTGATGAGACAATCCGTTTCGATGATAGGAGTAATTCAGTTGAACTCCTCGGCGGCCCATGGGCTCACGCAAGCTATGCCTCCGAGATATGGAAAGAACAATATTCCAAAACGCTTCGCGAAATAACAGCAAAAATGATGAAGAGTCCTTATGCCGACAGAATTTTTATGGTAAGAGTCGGCTACGGCAATTGCGGAGAGTGGAACAACTTCGGATATCACGCCAACAAACTGCCGGATTACTCAACGCCTATGCAGAAAAAATACAGACAATGGCTTGAAGCAAAGTATAATACAGTTGACCATCTTAACAGCGAATGGAAGACAGAATTCAAAAACTGGAATGAGATCAATATTCCTTCTAAAGAAGAGCGTCTTGATGCCTCAAACGGACTTCTTGTCGATCTCTTGAAAAGTTCCAATTACAGCAAGTATCACGAATTCTTCAGCGAACTTACAGTTGAGCTCATCAATCATTTCGGAAAAATCGTAAAGGATGAATCCAATTCCAAGTTGCTCTATGGCGTATTTTATGGATACTTTGCGCATCACCTGACATGTCCGCCTTATCACAGTCTTGATTCAGGACATTACGCCATGGGAAAACTCCTGCGCAGTGATTATGTAGACAGTATTTGCAGTCCATATAATTATCATGACAGACAAAAGAATATCGGCTTCGGTATGCCTCTGGAGTCCATCAAACTTCACAATAAATTGTTTCTCGTGGAAGCCGATCTTCCAACTCACAGCGCTGATCCGGCCAGATACGCAGACAAGAAACAGCATTTTTCAAAAACGCCCGAAGATACTCTCACTTACTATTGGCGCGACTACGCCAAAATCGTATGCAAGGGAATTTCAGGCTACTGGTATGATTTCGCTCATCACTGGTATGAATTCGATGAGTTCAAGGATCTAATGCGCGACATCCAGAAAAATCAAAGTCTTCTCCTCACTAGCGACAGATCATCTGTGGCAGATGTCGCTGTCATACTGGATGAACCAAGTGTATTCCTGCTCAGTGCAAACTCAAAAGATTTCGGCAATGCGCTTTTCCGGAATCTCGCCTATAATTTCGATGAAGCGGCGGCAGCATGGGATTGCTTTTTGAGCACAGATCTGGATTATGTCATCAGCAAAAACTATAAACTCATCATTTTTACCAATATGTTCAAAGCAGATGAAAAACAGGCAGAGCTCCTTAAAAAGTACCATGGATCAATTCTCTGGCTTGCCGGAGCCGGACAAAATGGGAAAGGAGAAAATTCCTCATTTAGCGGCATCAAAATACGCACAAACTACTCTACGGAAGCCGGAACAAAAAAGCCATTGTCATATGCTGATGACAAAACAGCCGAAATCTTAAAACAGGATGAAAGCAAACGTTGCATTCTGGCTCGAAAAACAATAAATGACTCCACCGTTTATTATAGCAGTCTCCCTGAACTGTCGACATCTGAACTTAGAGAGATATACCAAGCGGCAGGAGTACATATTTACAGCTCATCCGCCAATACCTTTATCAGTGCGGATAAGTCCTTTATTTCTATGTGGATGCCTGATCCTGACGGAGAATCTGCGTTTATAAAGCTGCCAGCAGGAAAATATAGCATCACAGATATGAAAACAGGCAGAAAAATCAAGTCTTCCGATGGAGTCTTCACAATAAAGACGCAAAAAAGCAAAGCATTCTCAGGATTATATCACATAGAGAAGGAAGCTGAAACAAGCCTGCTTCAAAGATTGCTCGGCATTTGAAAATCTAAGTACGCCAAACTAAGTTAAACAGATCATATCTATGGAATAAAAAATGCCGCTGAGTCCTTTGCCGATTACACGTCTGGCGGATGAGGTCGAAAACCGCATCTGCCAGTATATCAGGGAGAATAAACTTTCTCCCGGCGATTCCATGCCCGGAGAAATTGAGCTTGCGGAAAGCCTAGGCGTCAGCCGCAACATCGTCAGAGAAGCCTTGAGCCGTCTGCGTATGCTTGGTATGGTGGAGTCCAAAAAACGGCGCGGCATGATCGTATCCAAACCGGACTTCCTCGGCGGACTCGAAAAAATCCTCTCGATAGCCTCGATAAGCGACAATACTACAAAAGAACTTTTTGAACTTCGTCTTGTCATGGAACTCGGCATGATTGAATTGCTGTTTCTGCGCAAAACAGACGAGGATATAAAGGCGCTCGAAGAACTTGTCAAAGCCGAAGTACACGCAAAAAACTCGGCGGATGCGGTTAAATACGACATGCTTTTCCATAAACATCTTTATGAGATGGCAGGAAATTCAGTTCTGCTGAGATTCCAGACAATCCTTGCCCCTTACTTTGAAAAAGCCGGCAAAGAAAAATTAAGAGCGCCGGAAAAACGCGAACGTTACGCAACGCACAAAGAGCTTCTTGATATCCTGAAAAACGGCAATCCCGAGCTCTTCCGGGAAGCACTTAAGCGCCATCTCGACGAACTGATAAAACACTTCTGCACAAACCGAAGCTGAGAAAGGCATGATGCCTTAAGCCGGAAAGTACTTTCATCACAATATCATTTTTCCAGGATTTCGAGAAATTTCTTGTAGTCGTGTTCTTCTACGCAGGGATTCGAGAAGAAGCGGCGGCGGTACATTTCGGCGAAGAGACCGAAGCCTTTATCTGACACAAGTTTGCCGTCGCGATAGATTTTGGCTGTCTTGAGAGCGCAACACGGAGATTTTGATTTGAAGATAAAACCGCAGAGTTTCTTGTTTTCAAGCTGCTCAAGTTTCATGTAGCACCAGTCGCAAATCTGTTCGGTGTAGTCGGTCTTGCTGTCGTTGCCGATAATGCGGAGTTTTCCGGAGCCTTCCAGATGAAGATCCGTCGTCTCGCGGGGGACTGAAAGACCGGCTTCCATTTCAGGACAGATAGGGAAAAAATCGTAATGCTCAGAAAGTGCATTGATAAGTTCCTGATGCATCTTGTGCTTTCCGTCAAAACGGTACTTCATGCCGATAAGACAGGCGCTTATCCCGATTCTCTTCTTCTCTGCCATAAGTTACTCCGGAGTCTTAACTGTTAATCATGAAAAATAAATTCATCGGAAGTGAAATTCCAGAGCGTCATTAAAAAAAAGAGACTTTACAGCAAAGCCTATTGACTTGTCGAAGAACTCGTCATATAATTTAACTAATCGATTAGTTAAGGAACTAAAAACATGTCCGAACGAGTAAGAATGTCTGATATAGCGAGGCTGGCAGGGGTCTCGACAGTAACAGTTTCAAAGGTACTGAGCCACACAAAAGGCAACAATACCAGCGTCGCGGCTGAAACTGCGCAGAGAATTCTGGATATCGCAAAGCAGGCAGGGTACAAACCTAATAACGCGGCAAGACAATTGAAAGGTCAGCAGAGCCGTCTGATTGGAGTTCTGATAGACACTTACAGCTCGCCTGCGGAATTCATGCGGGTGTCTTACGCCGAACAGGCGGCAGACCTCGAGGATTACCGTCTGATAATCGGACAGTGCAAGCCAGACATGGACAATATAAAGGCTTATCTTGACGACTTCTATTCACGTGGAATCGAAGGATTGATAATGCACGCCCATGCGTATCCCTCAATCAGAAAAGAAATTCTGAGCTACTGCCAGACGCTGCCCAATGTAGTCTATTACGATAAACCGGTCGGAGCGACAGAGGACATGCATTATGTGGATATCGATATTGAAGCAGGCATCCGCAAGCTCTTAAAGCGGGCAGTGGAAAACGGACGGAAAAAGATTGTCTTCTTCGTTCCATACCGTGAGTTCAAATATGGAAAATTTCAGTCATTCCTCCTTAAAGAAAAAGCCTATACGGAATTCATGAATGAGCATGGGCTTCCTTACGACAGAAATTTCAATCAACGATACATATTCCCTTACGAACCGGGCATGAAAGAGCTGATTCCGCATATTCAGGAAATGATCGAAAGAGAAAAGCCTGACGCCATCATCGCAAGAAATGATGCGGTAGCCGCAATAATCCTCAATGTTGTACTGAAAATGGGGCTGAGATGTCCTGAAGACATCGCAATAACAGGTTATGACAACATGAAATTCACGGAATACCTGAGCCCGGCACTGACAACAGTAGACAACAGAATTCCGCTTGTTTCGAAATCAGCCATAGAAATGCTTGTAAGGATCATAGGCGGAGAAGAACTTTCCAAAGCCGAAACACAAATTACAATCACGCCTGAACTTATCGTCAGGGAATCACTGTGAGCAGGGAGATTTGCAAAATGAAACGCTGTCGCTTCACGCTTATTGAGCTTTTGGTCGTCATTGCAATCATTGCAATACTTGCCGCATTACTCCTGCCTGCTCTCAATCAGGCACGGGAAGGCGCAAAAAAGATCAAATGCAGCGGTAATCTCAGGCAGATATCATTGGCTGCAAACAGTTATGCCGTCGATAATTCAGGATGGATATGGATGCTCGGTTACACAGCAACAGTCTTTGACAACTGGGTACAAAACTTGACCGGAGGATACAATCATCCCAAGGAAAAATACATTACAAATACCGCAATATTCTGCTGTCCGTCTTCGACCGTTCCGACATTTAAATCAATCTGGCAGACATATGGAATGTATCATGTGAGAAGAGATTCAGAATACAGTAGCAAAGGCTTTAATTTTGCGGTAAATGAGAACGCGGGATATGTTTTCTATGCAAGTGAAAGATTTCCTTCACCTTCACGCTTCGTTCTTTTCGCGGATACATTATGCATGGTAAATCAATATGCCGGCGAACCTTTTTACGAATTTGGCTCTACATATCCAAGCGCAAACAGTACATATATAAATCTATTGCATAACGGATTTGCGAACTGCGCTTTTGTAGACGGTCATGTAGAAAGCCTCAGTCCTAAAGGACTTCGGGATTCCTCTACCCAGATAAAAGCCAGTCTGAACAGACAAACACAAATTGTTAATCTCCCTTAAAAGAAAGGATAGAAGATGTCTTTCTGCAAAAACATTCTCGCTTATTCTATAATATTCATATCCGGAATTGCCTTTGGCGATCAGCTCATAAATATAAAGTTTCCAGATCAGTCCGTCTGGCTGGATAAAACATATGCATCTCTTGATGAAAAGCTGAAAATTGACGGAGAAAACACGCTCCACATCAATACAGACAAAAGCAAGGAGACATGGACAGAATGCTTCAAGACGCCAGCAGGACTTTTGAAGGGAGGAAAATCATATCGCATAAACTTCAAATTCAAGAATCTGAAACTGGAGGATGATTCTTATTCGTTTTTCCTTATCCGTCCGTTCGGAGTAAAAAATCGTCTCTCCGACCTGGGCTCAGTAAAAAGCGCGGAAATCCATGGAGAAAAAGCAGAGGAGCTCAGCCTGAAAGTCAAAATTCCTGACGGAAGAAATGACTATTCATTTCAGCTGCACACAAGGAATCACGCGGAAGTCCTGCTAGGCAGCATATCCATCAAGGAAAGCGATCAGGACATCGAAATTCTGCTCAAGCCGGACGGAGCCGCTCCAGAATTGAAACTGAGTATACCAACAGGGTCAGCAGAATTCACAGTGGAACTTCCCCAAAATAAGGACGGTCTCTGCCTGAAAGCCGAAGATTTCGGACTCCGCCCGGAAAATCCTGACAACTGTAAGGCGTTGAGTTCCGCAATAGAAAAATGTAAAGAACAAAAAGCGGCAAAACTTCAAATCAAGCAGGGAATTTATCATTTCACATCAGATGAGCAAATAAGCTTTGAAGGATTAAGTGACTTTGAATTTGACGGCGGAGGATCGACATTCATATTCCTGAAAAAGAAAGGCAGCCTCTTCAAAATCACAAACTGCGAACGCATGCTGTTCCGGAATCTCAATATTGACTGGGACTGGGAAAAAGATCCGCTGGCAAGCGTTGTGGAACTTGTAGAAATAGCCCCCGACAGGAGTTATATGGATCTCCGTTTCGTGGACTATCAGGATTTCCCAAATAAATCTGCACGCATGGCTTTTCTTGACATGCTTGACCCCCAAACTCTTTCAGTCGGCTCTGAAGGCGGCTTCGGACTGTCTCTTGAGTTCACAAAAGGCAAAAATAAACCTGACACGGAATGGTTATCCGGAAATATGCTGAGAATAAAGGAATCAAAAATCAATAACCCCTTGCGCGAAGAAAAGCTAAAAAAAGGTCAACTTTTCAGACTCAGCCATTACTATTATGACATCAACGGCATTACGATGAACGACAATCGCCATCTGACAATTCAGGATGTAAATCTCTATTCAACAGCAGGACACGCATTCCTTGTCTACGGAGACCAGCAATACTGGCAGTTCATCAGAACAAACATCGTGCGTCCTCCGAACAGCAAGCGCCCGATCACCTGTACGGCGGATCATCTGCATATCGGACAGTCGAAAGGCTTTTTGAAGATCGAAAACTGCGAATTCAGCCTTGGCAATGACGATTGCCTGAATATTCATGACTGCTCTGCTTACGGCAAAAAAGAAAACGAGCGCACAATAAGCATTGACAATCTGCGTTCAGGGGAGTCATATCATCCGGGAGACATAATCGAATTCAGAACGCCGAATTACGCTCCGACAGGTATAAAAATTGCTATGAATAAACTCATCAGAAAGGATGGCAAAGCATTTATAGAATTCGAGGAAAATATTCCGGGCGCAAAAGGAGATTACTTCATTCTATTCAACCGTCGTTATGACTCAAGCAATGTGATAGTCAGAAACAGTTATTTTCACAATAACAGAGCAAGAGCGCTCCTGCTGCTCGGACGAAATATCACGGTCGAAAACAACCGCTTTTTCAGGAATCAGATGGGGGCGATAAAAATTGAAACAGGCTATACTCTGGATAAGTGGTGCGAAGGTTACGGAGCCTCGAATATCGTTATCAGGAACAATTCCTTTGACTCGGTTAATCCGAGGGCGACATATTCAAATGAAAAAAATCCTGTCATCTACATGAGCACGTACCTGAAAAGTGATCCTTCAAGTCTAAAAAGCGAATATCCGATTCTCAGTGATATTCTGGTGGAGAATAATAAATTCACAGACTGTCCCGGAGCAATCGCCTATGTCTGCTCGGCAAAGAACGTCATAATCAGAAATAATATAATCGACAATCCCCTGCCCAAACTGACTGAGTTCAAACATCGCGGCGCAGTCGGAGCCTCGAATTCGAGCGAAATATTCGTTACTGGCAATACTTGGATAAATTCTCCTTACATGCCGATGCCCGGACTTCTGATCGACAGCGAAACAGTGAAGGACGCCTACTGCTGGAAAAATATCCTTACGGACAAAAAATAATTTTTTGCATAAGAGGTAAACTGTATGTCAATAAAAAAATTCACCCTCATTGAGCTGTTGGTCGTCATTGCGATTATAGCGATACTGGCAAGCATGCTCCTGCCTGCGCTGGGCTCGGCCAGAGAACAGGCGAGAAGTATATCGTGTCTGGGAAACGTTCGACAGAGTCTTGCACTGATCATGAGTTACGCCGCTGAAAACAACAACTATATGAGAAGCGAAACAGCAGGAGCATGGGTTACGTGGAGCAAAAACCTTGTTACCCTGAGCTATGTAAAAGACTATGCCGGAATGAGATGTCCAAGTGCTATTCTGACGCCGGGAAGCGGCGATCCGGCTCCAGCCACAACAGACTGGGAATTAACCTACGGAGCAATCGCCAAAGATAATGGAGGCTTAATCAAACTCACTCCACCATACCCTTCAAAAACAATAGTACTATCAGACACAAGCACCTTGAATACATCAAGCATGGTTCCGACAGGACGCCCCAATGCCTATTTCTGTGAATGGAGCGCGGCTGTAAGGGCTGATGTCGGCAATCCGTATCTGGCACACCGCAAGCAAATGAACACAGGATTCATAGATGGTCATGCAGCCTCGCTTGGAAGTCCCGCAATCAAGGGACTTTATTATTACAACAGATTTCTTGAGAATGGTCCTGACGCCTGGAATTATCAAATGAGCTGGGTTGTAAGTCCCGGTCTTCCAGTACGCGTAATGCTATAAAAAGTTCATAAGATAAGGAGAAAAACTAATGTCACTTAGAAGAGAAATCATTTCAGCGGCACTGCTGGCGTTCATATTCTGCATGCCCCAGCCCAGCCCGCTCAATGCGGAAGAAACTCTCAAGCTTGTCGAGTTCAACAAGACATTCAAGTTTGAAGATATTGAAGCGCGTGACGCAAAAGTCTCCCCTCTGATAAAAGAAGGTGAAATCGCAGGACTCAAACTGGAGACTGGAAATTCCATCCAATGGCCGGGCATCACCATAAAACCTTCATCAGGAAAAGCCTGGAATCTTTCTGAATACAAAAAAATAACTATGACAGTCAAAAACACATCGTCTGTACCTGCATTCCTTGCCTGGCGCATTGACAACGAAGGAGGCGACGGCGATAAAAACGGAATCACTCTGCGCCATCAGTTTGCCCCCGGTGAACAGAAGACATTTGAACTGCCGCTGAATAAACTCGGACTGGAGCTGGACTCGGAAGTCAAATTCATCGGAATGCACGGCACCCCCTTTTGCGATGCACTTGATGCCTCCGCCATAACATGTTTCATCATATTCAGCAAGACTCCGGAGCAGAAACATAGTTTTGAGATCACCTCAATTCAGGCGGAAAAAGCTGATAAAATAAACAAAATGAAAGCAGCAGACTTCTTCCCCTTCATCGACCGCTACGGACAATACAGACACAGCGAATGGCTCGGTAAAATCCATTCCGATGAGGATATGAAAAAGGCTGCGTTAGCCGAATCAGAAGACTTGAAGAAAAATCCACCGTCTCCTGAATTCGATGAATACGGAGCATGGAAAAACGGACCTCAACTCAAATCCACAGGCTTTTTCAGGACAGAAAAATATAACGGAAAATGGTATATCGTCGCTCCAAACGGACATCTCTTCTGGAGTCATGGCGTCGACGGAGTAAGAAGCGGTTCAGGAACGACTCCGATAACAGACAGAAAAAACTACTTCAGTGATCTCCCGACAGAAGGGCCGCTCATGCAGTTCTACGGAAAACACCACTGGGCTCCACGCGGCTACTACAAAGACGTGCCGAAACCTTTTGAAACCTACAATTTCACAGCCGCCAACCTTTATAGAAAATATGGAGATAACTGGAAGGAACAGTTCGACAAACTGGCAGTTGAACGCCTGAAATCATGGCAGATGAATACCATAGGAAACTGGTCGGATGCCGATATCTGCGCGATGAGAAAAATTCCCTACGTCCGCTCAATCGGCTATACGCATCCTGTAATCGAAGGCAGTAACGGAATATGGGGCAAATTCCCGGACCCGTTTCATCCTGACTTCCGTAAAAATCTGGCTGAAGGACTCAAGACAGAAGCCAGCTCAGCAAAAGATCCTTTCTGCATGGGATATTTTATCGACAATGAACTGGGCTGGAATCACAATACAACGCAACTGGGGCTTGCAGTCCTCAACTCACCGTCAAAGCAGCCGGCAAGACAGGCGGCGATCAATAAACTCAAGGAAATCTATCCTAAGCTGGAGGATCTGAACAAAGCCTGGAACTGCAAATTTGATTCATGGGACAAACTAAGTTTGGACGCGAATGCAAAACTCAATGAAAAGATGAGAGCTGACCTGGAAGAACTGACAAGCTTGATCGCAAATGAATATTTCAAGGTCTGCCGTGAGGAAAGCAAAAAGGCAGCTCCGGACATACTCTATCTGGGATGTCGTTTCGCCTCTTCAAATAATGCCGCAGTAAAAGCCGCCGCGAAATACTGCGATATTGTGTCGTACAACATCTATCAGTTATCTGTAGCAGACTTCAAACTTCCGGAGAATCTGGACAAGCCGGTAATCATAGGCGAATTCCATTTCGGAGCCCTCGACAGAGGAATGCTGCATACAGGACTTGTTCCGGTCAAAGATCAAAAAGAAAGAGCTGAGGCCTATGCAAACTACATAAACGGAGCGCTGAAAAATCCGGCTCTAGTAGGAGCTCACTGGTTCCTCTTCGGCTCACAGGCGACAAGCGGACGAGGCGATGGAGAAAACTATCAGGTCGGTCTCGTAGATCTCTGCGATACCCCCTATTCTGAAACCATAGAAGCAGTAAGAAATACAGGACGGAAAATGTATCAGACAAGATCAGAATAAAAAGCCTTAGATAAGATCAGGAGAGCGATCAGCATAACACTGATCGCTCTTTTATTTTTTAAAGCCGCCATGTTTGAAATTGAATCAAAAATACGCTATACTGAAAACACTTGTTAACAAGAAGGATAACTTGAAATGAAATTTCTGAAATACTTTGAACTCATCGTCACATGGATACTGATGGTTCTTATCGCAGTTGTCGTAATCGCCTCCCTTATACAGGTCGGCTACGCGATTATAGGAGAAATTTTCTGCACGGCAACACCTCTTATAAATGTCTCGCAGATGCCTTCGATTCTTGGCAGCCTCCTCATGGTACTGATCGGACTGGAACTGCTTCAAACTGTTAAAGAGTACCTGAAGGAACAGAGGCTTCATGTTGAAATGGTCATCATGGTGGCGCTGGTCGCCATTGCCAGAAAAGTCATCATCTTCGACTACAAAGATACTCCATGGCAGTACCTGATAGGAATGGGCATCCTTTTCATCACGCTCTCAGGCGGCTACTACCTCATCAAAAAGAGCATGCAGACTTCTGACAAAAAGCACGAAATCTGATCAGTCTTCCTGTCCTTCGTCATTGGCTTCGGAATTCTCATCCTGTCTGGCGATGACGACAGCGCACTCGCCCTTCCAGTTGCGCTCTCCGTATTTTTCGGCAAGGTCTCCGGCTGAACCGCGAAGGATTTCCTCGTGCAGCTTGGTCGCTTCTCTTATGACAGCAATCTGGACATCCGAGCCGAAGAGCCCCGCAATTTCCTTGAGCAGTTTTCCCATTCTGTAAGGAGACTCGTAAATGACTGAAGTCTTGCCGTCGGCCTTAATGCGTTCAAGCTCTTTCATGCGACGACCGGACTTTACCGGAAGGAATCCGTAAAAGCTGAACTTTTCGCAGGGAAATCCTGATGCGCTGATGGAAAAAGTCATGGCAGAAACACCGGGAATCATCACAGGTTCAATACCGAGTTTTACGGCTTCACGTATAAGCAGGAATCCGGGATCGGCAATACAGGGAGTTCCGGCATCCGTGACAAGCGCGACTTTTGCGCCGGAGGAAATCCTGTCAAGCAGATTTGCAGTCTTATGATGTTCATTGAAAGAATGATAACTTTCAACTCTGGACTTTATCTCATAATGATTCAGAAGCTGAAGAGTACGGCGGGTGTCTTCGGCTGCGACAAAATCTACTTCCTTCAGGATGCGCAAAGCTCTCAGGGTGATATCTTCGAGATTGCCGATAGGCGTGGAAACAATATATAAGGCACCTTGTCCTGATTTTTCCATAAGAAAGTCCTTGTGTTGAGTCAAAAGAAACAGAGACGATTCTCATAAATTTATCATGTCAACTGGATTTTGAAAAGGAAAGAAAGTATTTTAAAGGACTTGTCGGATTTTATGCACCTGTATTAAACTTGAAAAGAGACTTATGGAAAAATCATCTGAAATAGCCTTGTCACATTTCCTGAGCATGGCCGGAGTTGACTCGAGACGTAAATGTACCGCACTTATCAAAGAAGGCCATGTCGAAGTAAATGGTGAACTGATTACAAATCCCGGCTTCAGAGTAAATCCTGAAACCGACAAGGTAACTTGCAACAACCGCAATGTTAAAGTAAAGCAGCGTACATACATAATGCTCTACAAACCGCGCGGCTTCGCATGCACAAATGAAGACCGTTTCGCAGAGAAAACAGTCTTCGATCTTGTAAAAGTTCCGGGCAAACGCCTCTTCACAGTAGGACGTCTAGATGTTGAAAGCGAAGGACTCCTTCTGATAACCGACGACGGGGATTACGCGGAAAAACTGACTCATCCCAGAAATCAGGTCAGAAAAGTCTACGTTGTAAAAACCAACAAGCCGCTGCCGGAAGAATCCATAGCCAAGCTCAAGAAGGGCATCTACTGCGACGGAGAACTCCTTAAAGCGCACGATATAATTCCCCAATCCAAATTTGCTTACAGGTTCGTGCTTACAGAAGGCAAGAAACGTGAAATCCGTCGAATGCTGATGTCGGAAAGACTCAAAGTATCACGCCTTAAGCGCATAATGATCGGCAAGCTTACACTCGGCTCACTCAAGCCGGCTCAATGGCACAATCTCAGTCCGGAACAGGTCAAGCTAAGTCTGGAATCCTGATAACTCATCGGCATCGTCTTAACACATTGATACGATTCTGCCTCGAAAACTTTTTACAATGCCTTGCCGTAAAAACATAAAAACCGCTCTCCGAATAAATCCGGATGAGCGGTTCAAAGCAATAGACGAATCAATTACTTCTGAGAAGCCAGATACTCAGCTTTCTTTTTCTCAAGAAGCAGACCGACCTGATCGAGATCAATAGGAGTATACCCCTTCTCTTCCAGGAAAGCACAGAACTCAAGCCAATCCTGATGATTCCATTCCCCATTGTGTTTCTTGACGTAATTCATGGGCAGACTTGTCTTTGCAAGTCTTTTCAGATTACTTTCAGCATTCGAGGCCATACAATCCCCCTTATTTCAGTGATTATGTTTTAAGGAACATTAAGAGGTTCCCGCCTAATTATATAGTTATACGACCAAAGCACATTTGTCAAGCGAGGAAAGAAATTTTCTAAAAAAAACTCCGCCTATATCGTTAGGCAGGGCTTAAGCATTTTCCGGAAAACAACAAATACAGCTTATTCGCTCTTAAAAAGTTTTACTGCGGCAGCTTTTGAAGGAGGATATATACTGACGGCTTTTTTGAAATATACGGAAGCCTGTTCATAGTCTCCATACCAGTCGGCAAAAACAGCCGCTCTAAGATAGTCGATAGCAGCATCGCGCTGACGTTCCTTCATAGGGACATTCCCCATAATCACGCGCAAACGCTGTTCAGCGAAAAAGGTCAGCATGACAGGAATCTGAGACGGATCAAGCTCCTTCCACTCAAGCTTTGTGCCCTTAGCGGCCTGCGCATTGCGGACTGTCAAAGCATTTTGATTGGCAATGGCGACAGTCCCGGAAAACTGCTGAGCCTTCCTTGTCTTGACTACACCTTCAAAAGCATTCCGTTCAAAGGTTTTTATAAGTGAATCCTTTACATCCGCGATAAATTTATAACGGCGTTCTTCCGCCTTTCGCGCTGCTTCTGAACTTATAGATGCAAAGTATTTAGTCATGGCTGCATCGTCAAACTCATAATTAACAGGACGCGGCCTGCCCGCAAACAATGTGTTATTGCCGCTGACAGTTCCGGCAGTCACTGAATTCATGTCAAAAGACGCAACAGCAGCAAGAACTCCACTCTTATCTGGCTGCTCCTGAGAATCGGCGGCGGAGACAGCGGCAGAGGCCGGAGTCGTCGTCATAACAGTAGCGGAACCTGATTTAGCGGCAAGAAGCGGAGGCAGCGGCGAGGAACTGTTAAATTCATCCTCACACCATTTTATCCAGACTTCAGCGGAATCCTTCCACTTGGCAACAAGAGGAGATTTTGAGGATGCCAACGCATTCTTATAATTTTGCAGATTGCATTGGAGCTCAAAGGAATCCGGCTTGTCGGAAACTGAAAGATTCCGTACAAAAAAAGCCATAGAAGCCAGCGCCCACATGTCAGGCTTCTTCTCGGAAGCAAGAGCTACGGGTCTCATATCCTGCAAAGTTCCAGATAGATAAGCGAGAATAAGATAGGCTGGATCAGTTTTTTCTCCCTGAAACTCATCTGTTTTGTCCATAGCCAGCATCATGGCATCTGCGGGCTTTCCTGAGATATAAAGGTCAATAAGATCGGCAATGTCCTTATCCGCAGCAGCATAAAGGTATGAGGAGCAGAAAATCAGAATTATCATGAGAGCCGAACTGATTCTTAGCATTGCCGCAACCCCTTAATTACCTCTGGAAAGGCGAGTTGCAAGAATACGGGGCAAACCGGCGGCAATAATCTCGTCCTGAGTTCCGCCTACATCATACATAGTGCGGAGCATCTCGATCTTGCCGCTGACAGTATCGAAGATGACGGCAGCGCTTCGTGCGTCGAAGTCTCTGGGCTGTCCGACGGAGCCTGGATTCAGGAGATACTTGGAGTCATCGGTCTGAGAAAGAGTTTTTGATCTGAGTATTTCAATGGAGATCCTGCGGCTTTCATCATAAGTGAAAAGCAGCGGTATATGAGTATGTCCGAAGAAAGCAAAACGTGTTTCCTGAAGGAAAAAGTGAAAAAGAGCCGACTTGGTATCAAGAATATAAGGCCAGTACTCGCCATCAACGGCCTCAAGCGAGGCATGAACAACGGTAACATTTTCTATTTTCATGATAAAAGGAAGGGAATCAAGCCAGTCGATTCTATCCTGAGTCAGATGATCCTGTGTCCACTTGATGGCATCAACAGCATAAGGTTGAATATTCCACTCGACATTCTTGCAGACAGTATAGTTGTCGTGGTTGCCTTTGACAGTCTGAATATTGTGTTCGCGGAGAAAATCGATACATTCGGCAGGTCTAGCACCGTAGCCGACAACATCACCGGCACAGATGATTTTATCGCACCCGGCATTCGTCAATGCTTTAAACGATGCCGTCAAAGCATTAAAATTACTATGTATGTCACTTAATATCCCAAGACGCATGTAACGATTCCTGAAAAAATATAATAAAACATTTGAGAATATACAGACGGACAGTTATTTTTCCAGTCATTATATATTTTTTTAACCTCTTGATTGAATTTATTTATGAAGATAATTCTGCCGATTCTGGATATAATAATACACGTAGCAGCCAATATCGCACGATATGCCCTGCTCTTTGTCGCGCTGCTTCTGCTCACGGTCACAGGAGTCTTCCTGCGCACGCTGAGGCAAGTCGGCGGACGCGGCTCAATTTCCGAGCTCGCCGCTAAACTCTCATCCGCCAATGAGAAAATGCTCGACATGCTGAAAAATGCGTCTCGCCACAAACCGGCTAACATCAAAGAGCTTACGAGCACAGAAAAAGGAAGACGACGTCTCATCGCAGGCGCACTGCTTCTCATCTTTATCCTGGCAAGCTATCCGCCTTCTCACTGGGGGCCATGGTATCTTTATCAGAAGGGAACAGCCTCGTACTACGCAGATGAATTCAAAGGACGCACGACAGCCAATGGCGAAATCTTTGATCCATCGCAGCTTACAGCTGCCCACAAAGATCTCCCTACCGGCATAACAGTGCTGGTAATCAACCGTGATAACAAGAAATCGGTATATCTGAAAATCAATGACAGGGGGCCATACGTGAAAGACAGGAAAATTGATCTCTCCGCAGCGGCTGCCGAAAAACTTGGCATAAGCGATGCCGGACTTGCCGAGGTTGATATTTACACCAGACGGAGTATTTTAAGATAAATACAAGCCTGCAAAACTTAATATAAGTATTATCCCTGCGGAATAACTGTATAAAATAAGCAATTTATCTTCAGAAACGCATTTGCACTTTTGCACGCGCAAGTTATATTAATCTTTCAATTTGCGAAATAAACATTAAATTTAACATATAACGGAGACTCAGAAATGGCACATAAGAAAGGTCAGTCAAGCACAAGAAACGGTCGCGACAGTCAGCCGAAGTTTCTTGGTGTGAAGGTTTATGGCGGCGAAGCAATCAATGCCGGAAGCATCATCGTAAGACAGAGAGGCAC
>JAKJHH010000052.1 GCA_022703965.1 Verrucomicrobiota bacterium | reverse complement strand
CGGACTCATCTTTCTAGGCTTCTTCTTCCATTCAGTGATCGGGCTTGAGTCCGGTATCGTGGCAATCGCCGGAATGGCGTTGATGCTGCTTCTCTGCAAGGCAAAATGCGATCATCTGCTCAAGGTTATTGAATGGGACGCCATTGTGTTCTTTGTCGGACTCTTTATTATTATAGGAGCGCTGGAACATCAGGGAGTCATTTCCTGGATGGCACAGCAGATGCTGACTTTCTGCGGCGACAATATGCTGCTGGCCTGTATCGTGATAATGTGGGGAGGCGCTTTCATATCGGCCTTCCTCAATAACATTCCGTTCATTATCGCCATGGTTCAGGAAATGCTGAAGGGAATGAACATGGAGACCACGGGATCCAATCCGATATTCTGGGCGCTTGCGCTCGGTGTATGTCTCGGCGGAAACGGAACTCTGATCGGAGCCTCGGCGAACGTTGTGGCCTGCAAGCTGGCTGGCAATAACAATTACAAGATTACCTTTGCAAAATTCTTCCAGTGGGGTATGCCGCTGATGATTGTTCAGGTGTTCATTGCGATGATATATGTCTGGCTACGTTACTTTGTTATGAAATGAGAAGTTAATATGAAGTTTTCAATGAAGATGTTCAGCCGCAAGAGTATGGTGAAGTTCTTTCTCAATACCGTTAAAAAAGAAGGAACTCCATACAGTATTGCGATGGGAGTTGCTCTCGGACTTTTTGTTGGGTTTGCAGTTCCGATAGGCGGTCAGATTGTGGTTGCACTTCTCTTTGCTTTCATGCTCAAGGCAAATAAGCTTTTAGCCTGCATATTTACGTTCCTGACCAATCCGTACACAGTTACTTTCATGTATCCTTTTCAGTGCTGGTTCGGAAGCTGGGTGATGGGAGACCCGCTTGATTATGACAGACTCAAGACTATTTTCGGAGAACTCCTGAAATCCATTTCCAAACAGGATGCCGATTCTTCTCTCAGTTTTCTGGACAGAATTGTCAATGCCTGGACAGCCATGCTTGATCTGGGACAGGAAATCGTTGTTCCTTTCTTTGTCGCCGGTTTTATCTGGGCTTTTGTATCTGCTATTCCTTCTTATTTCATAATGTATCGCATGGTTGTGAAATACCGCGAGATGAAGGTCTCTAAGATTGCTGCTCGTCAGACATTGATTCAAACTCGCAAAACTCAAACAATCAGCAGTTCTGTTTCTGACTCAAAATAAACTTTTCTCACTGTAAAAAACGCCTTTCCCGGACTATATTATATGTTGTTTCCTTCCAGAATCAGACTAAGGGGTGTTTATGTCGGGCGAAACGCAGACACAAATCTTAAAAAGAGGACATAACTTCGGTACCTTTGAAGGTGTCTTTCTGCCTGCGCTTCTGACAATTTTCGGCGCCATCATGTTCCTCCGCTCGAATTATGTGCTTGGAAATGTCGGTATTGAGGCGATGTTTATAATTCTTTTTCTTGCCGCCAGCATCATGCTTTCCACTGCGCTTTCGATTTCCGCCATATCCACTAATACTCCGGTTATGGGTGGCGGAGCGTACTTCCTGATTTCCAGAACTCTCGGGCCGGAATTCGGCACTGCCATCGGAATAACTCTGTTTCTAGCGCAGTCATTGCTTATTCCGTTCAATATTCTAGGCTTTTCGGAAGCTGTTGTGAATGATATTCCTTTTTTTCGAGATTACTACTTCGCGCTGAATATCGTTACGTTTCTCCTGCTGCTAGTCCTGACATGGATAGGTGCGGACTGGGCTATCAAGTTTCAATATGTGATTTTCGGTGTTCTTGTTGCCGGTATCCTCGCGTTCATGCTTGGAGCGCTTCCTTCTTTTACAAAAGAGACTTTCACAGCCAATCTCGCGCCTCTGCCCAATACTGATATGTACTATTTCTTTGCAATATACTTTCCTGCCGTGACTGGTATTCTGGCTGGTGTCAATATGTCCGGCGACCTGAAAAATCCGGCATCTTCCATCCCTTCCGGAATTATATGGGCTGTTGTGATTTCGAGTGCGGTCTATGCTCTTGAAACCTTGATATGCGGCGGCGCTTTTTCGAGAGAAGTTTTGATCGACAAACCTTACGAGTCATTGGTCAGCCATGCTCTTTTCGGAAGCGGATTCCTTGTGTTTCTCGGTGTTGCCGCGGCAACGCTTTCGACTGCTCTTGGACTTTTTCTCTGTGCTCCCCGTGTCCTTCAGGCTCTTGCCGGTGACAGGATTATGCCCGGAGTCGATTTCTTTGAGAAAGGCTCCGGGCCTCACAATGAGCCGCATCGCGCTCTGCTTGTTTCAGGAGTCATCGGTTTTATCGTTATTTACTGGGGAGCCGGAAGCGGAATCAGCAGTTCCGGCATGAGTTCAGCCATGAATATTGTCGCTTCCGTTGCGACCATGTTCTTTCTTTACACTTACGCCATGATAAATCTGGCTGCTTTTATGGAATCCTTCGGCTCCAATCCTTCTTTCCGACCCAGATTCAAATTCTTCCATTGGATTGTGGCTCTTTACGGCGGGCTTGCCTGTATGGCGGTTTCATTTCTTATCAACTTCAAAACTTCTCTTATCGCGGCTCTGCTCATTCTGCTGATTCTGCGCATTGTCCGCCACCTTCAGATGGAAATAAGTTTCGGTGATTCCAGACGCGGTATCATATACTCCAGAATCAAGGATAACCTGAAAGGACTTGCCAGACTCAAGCCGGATCCCAAAAATTGGCGACCATCCATAGTAATTCTTTCAAGGACTCCGGAGTCTCAGTTTTTCCTCCTTGATTTCGCCTCTCTTCTTGGCGGACGCCGTGGAATCATTACTCTGGTTCATTTTGTTTCTGGTTGTGAGAAACAGGACTATCCGGTCAAGCGTCAGGAGGCTCTCGACAAGCTTTCCGCTATGGTTCAGAAGCATTCCTACGACAATATTTTCTGTGAGGCGGTCGCCTGTCCTAGTATGAATGATGCTCTGGGGATTTTCCTTCAGGCTCATTCAATAGGACCTCTCAAGCCGAATATTGCGGCATTGAATTTCCCTCGTGAAAGAGAACGGGCGGCTGAAGTCGGTGCTTATCTGAGGATGATCCTGGAACTCAATATGAGTTCTATTGTCTTTGCCAACTTCCATACTCAGCTTGAGCCCGACAAATCCTTTGTTAAAGGACATGTCGATATATGGTGGCGAGGCATGAAGAATCTTTCTTTGATGCTCATTCTTGCTTATCTGCTCACAAGCAACCATTCATGGCATGGAGCATATATCCGTATTCTCAAGATCGTTCGCAGCGAAGCCGAGCGCGAGTCAATTGAAAATGAGCTTAAAGAGCTTGTCGAGGAATCCAGAATTGAAGCCAAGGTGCATATTATTGTTTCAGATGCTGCTTTTGATCAGATATTCAGGCTGGAATCAGCCGGAGCCGCTCTCGTCTTCATGGGCTTTGTGCCGCCTCTTAACGATGAGGAGGCTCAAAGATCTTACGATAAGACAAAAAAGATTCTTGAGGGAATGCCTCCGACTCTGCTCGTCTCCTCCACCGGCGAGGCCGACTTGCGCGTCTGATGTTTATTTCCACCAGTGCCAGAGCAGGGCGCATTTGTCTTTCTGACACCATACGTCGTTTCCGTCAAGTCTCAACCTGATCCAGTCGCCTTTTTGTTCCTCGACTCTCACGATGTCGCCGGGACGGCTTTTGATTTCAAGCTGTCTGGCGTTTTCGGAGGGCAGGGAGTAGAAGTTTGTTCCTCGGCTGCATATGATTGCTTCTTTTCCGCTGTAGCCGTTGAATTGCTGGGCAATCAGAGCCGCCAGCGTCAACGCAAAACCAAGAAGCATTGCTGCAAGCGGATAGAGCCAGAGTCGAGCCAGTATTGGCTGACGTCTCAAGGCGGCAATTGTCCAAGCCGCTGTCCAGAAGAAGGCTGCCAGAAGCATCCATGTATCTGGTCTGAACACATCGCGCAGATTAAGCAGGAGTTCCAGAGGATTTTCGGCTTTCCCTTTTTCCTCCATCATGAGTTTGCGACGGACGAAGTTCAGATTTTCGAGGATATCAGAATCGCCTGGTGCTAAACGCAGAGCTCGTTCGTAACAGAGCAAGGCATTGGCGAGATCGCCTTCCTGATAGCGGCAGTTTCCTATATTATAGAGCAGTGCCGGATCGGGCGCTTTGTCTTTGAGGTGCTGTCGGAAGGACTGTTCCGCTTCCTTGAATTTGCCTTTGTCGTAAGCTCCGAGCGCATTGTCAAAATCGTTGTCCGCTTTCAATGTGCACAGGGATGAAAGCATGCAGACTGCCATGATGATGAATTTCGCCTTTTTAAGTGCGTTATAAAGTTTTTCCTTTGTGCCGTTTCCGCCTGCACTGCTCATGCCCGGCATGAATGATGAATGCGCGTTGCTTTTCAGCGCGTCCGCAAGTTCGGGATTTCCTGCCTGCAACTTGTTGGCAAGTTCATCGGCGCTTGTGCCGGGAGGCAGGAGCTTTATGTCGTTAAGATAAGGAATTATTTCGTTCGCAAGCAGTGCTTCCAAGTCTTCCTCCTTACAGTTTTTCAGCTTTCTCAGAACTTCTCCAGTCCTGTTTTTGGCTTCAAGGCGACGTCTCAATTCGGGATTGGCAAGCAGAGTCTCCTTCCTGTATCTCAGATATTCCATGACTGCGAAGAAAAGCGGGCCGACGAGGATAAGGAAAATCAGCAGGGGAAGAACGTTTTCGTAGAGAGGTACTCGAATTTCCCGGCCTTCAGATTTCTTTGCGTAAAGAATGCCCGACTGCTGGGCTTTGCTGCTCTTTTCCTTGCTGTCGGATTTGAGGCTTGACTGGGCAGGAGAGTTTATTACCACCTGAGAGTTGTCTTGCAGTCCTGTCAAAGCTTCGGCTTTTTCAACTTTGACTGTCTTTTTGAACGGGAACTCAATATACTTCTTATCTTTGACGGAGAAAACCGCCGGATTTACTTCAATCTGGTGCTGTCCCTGACTAAGAGGTATAAGTACATAGGATATTTCGGCTTTTTCGGCGAAACCGCCTGCGCTCTGTTTTTTGAGCTCAGGAGGATATATTCGGAAGCCGGGTATTGAGATTTCCGGAGCCTTCAAGGTATCCATGCTGCCGCTGCCTGATACATGAACCTTCAGCGTAAGCGGATCGCCCTCTTTTACTGTTTCCGCGTTGAGTGTGCTTTTGATCGACCAGTTTCCGGTCAGCCTCCGGCAAGACCGTAATGCGCGGCTCTCAAAAAGTTTTCCGGCTTATCCTGCCAGCGCAATAAGAACCAGAAGGACAATGTGCAGAGAAATACTTCAGATACCGTACTGTGCGGCACTGCCGTAAAGTAGGCATATCCTCCATAAAGAAAAAGAGAAGCTCCGGCAAGCAGTCCGGCCTTCAGACCGAAAAGTCGCTCTCCGCATTTCACCGTCAGCCAAACTGTGGCGGAGGCAATCAGCGCCTGAAAAAACGCAATGAAAATCATCTGCTTCGAGAAAAACAGCGGAATCGCCAGAATATAGGCGAAGAGCGGAGCATAATAATAAGGTTCCGTCGGCCAGCTTCCGTTTAGAAGTCCCTCGGCCATCGCGACGTAGCTTGCCATATCGGTACCTTTGAAGAAAAGCATGTAGACTTTGCTGTTGTAATGATCAAGCCCACTGCCTGGAAATGAAGATATTTCCAGAATATAGGCGCAAAACACGCAGAAAGCGCTCAATGCGCAAAGTATCGGAAGATAAGGTACTGCTTTATTCATCTTTTCTCTTTCGGTTGATCGGTTTGTAATATAGTCCGCCTTATCTTATATTTCACGATTCTGAATGGACGTGCTTTATGGAAAACAAGATGGATTTCTCAAGATTCACAGTTATAATCCCGGTTTTGAATGAAGCCGGAGGCATAGAAGCTCTTCTGGAAATGCTTCTAAAGCTTTATCCCGGACTCAACTGCATTATTGCCGATGATGGAAGCCAAGACGCGACTCCTGATATAGTTAGAAAATTCTCCGCTAAACATGACAATGTCTCGCTTCTGGACAGAAAAAATGAAGCTGTTAAAGGTCTCAGCATATCTGTGGCACACGCAATAAAAGTCTGCCGCACCGAATTCTTTGCGGTCATGGACGGCGATATGCAGCATCCGCCTGAGTACTTGAAATTCTGCTTTGAAAAGCTCGAATACGGCGCGGACATCGTCATCGGAACCAGAGAGCCTTACGCAAAGAAATGGATGTTCTCACGCATAGTCATAAGCTGGACAGCTTCTTCTCTCGCCAGACTGCGCCTTCTCTTTTCAGGTGTCACAGTCGCTGATCCGATGTCCGGCTTTTTCGGCGGACGCACAAGCTTCGTGAAGGAACTTCTTGAAAAATATCCCTCAAAAATCGAGGCAAAAGGCTATAAGATTCTTTTCGACCTCCTGAAAATCTGTCCGCCCTTCAGCCGTATTTCAGGCTTCTACTTCCCTTTCGGACTCAGAGCCTACGATAATTCAAAGTTCAGCATCCGCTTGGTTCTGATTTTCCTGCGTTCGATCTTCAGATAAATCCGCTTGCCGGAATCCGGGCATAAAAAAAAGAAAACAGCTCTGTAAGGGGGGAGAGGAATCAGGAGGACAAATCTGATTGCTTCTATATTACAGAACTGTTTTCTAAAAATTTCTCAAAACCGATTCTCAATTCTCAGAACTGATAGAGATAGCTCGCAATAATAAGAAGCGAACACCCCGCTATCACTCCTGAGACTCCCATCCACAAAGCGCTAAGCGCCATTGCGCGTCCACAGTAATTATTGGACGGATTGAGAATCTGTTTCTCGGCCTTCAAGGCCGCCCATATCGCCGGAAGACTGAAAAGTCCCACAGTTGCCAAGCTCAAAAACCCCAGAAACAGAGAGAGCTGCGACATCGGACAAAGTCTCCTTGTCCTGTGCTTCAGCCAGCTTATCTTACAGTGCTCCGGCACATGTATTGATCTATTCAAGTGCGATGTGTTTGCGGAAAAAGGACTTATCGCAGGAGAGGCGGCGTAGTTGGCCTTAAAAGATTCTCCCCATGACGGATAATCAAAACGATGTCCGCAATCACAGATATAGTTTCCCGGCATACTCACAGTATATCTGTGACCGCATTCTGGGCATGTATAGATCTCTTTCATAAGACAATAACTCCTGCCCCTGGTTTAAAAGCCGGGAAACCATATCGACGGAAATTCATATAGCAGGACTGATGCCAAAACACCTAAAACTCAAAGAAAATCTGTAATTTTATTATCTCAGGAAAGAACTGCCGTCTTATGTATTCCCCCAAAATCAGAATAATTGAAGGCGTCTGTATCTGAAAATTCAATTGCATTTATTGTCAGTTCATTTTATATTGGAGAATCACAGAGGAAAACTTTTATAAGTCTACTGAGGCGGCGTAACTTATGAAATATAAAATCTTCACTTGTCCGCACTGCGGGAAAAAATATAAGGTCGCGGATGATTATCCGTGCCGTAAAGTCGTTTGCAATGAACTTTCCTGCCGCAGATTCAAATATTTCGACCTCCTGCTTGAAGACGGCGAGACGGATTCTCTTCCGGAAATCACAGCCCCGAGATCAATACGCTTTGCCGCGATGTTCGGCAGTCCTCAATATCTCGAAAGCCTACTGCACGCCCCGGATATAGTCGATGAAGACCCGGAAGCCGACCCTCCGCTTTTCGCCGCAGCCGCGAATACTGTATATCCGGAGGTACTTGATCTGTTAATACGTCACGGCGGAGACCTGACATCAAGGGGACGTGAAGGTGAATACATTTTCCATAAGGCCGCCGCAAATCCTTATATCGCCATAATGAGCCGTCTTGCGGAGTTCGGCTGCGATGTCAACGCACGCGACTCAAGGGCTCGTCAGCCGATACATTTTGCCGCCATGAAAAATCCATCGCCTGAAGCCATAGATTTTCTTATAAGCCTCGGCGCCGATCCGGAATCTGAGGATGAGGATGGTTTTACAACTCTTCACTATGCGGCCGAGAACCCATCCCTGCCCGTCTTCGAGAACTTCCTGTCTTTCGGACTCTTCTGCAATAAGCTTTCTGATAACGGTTATACACCCTTTCTGATTGCAGCCGAAAATGCTAATCTGGGAGTCGTAAAAAAACTCTTGTCTCTGGGCATAAACGTCAATCAGCAACGTAATCCCGGCGGAACATCGGCCTTATGGTACGCAGTCGAAAACAGCGATATTGAATTCCTGCGCCTGCTCATCGAAGCCAGCGCAAATATGAACATCCGTGACGACTACGGACGCACCCCTCTTCATCATGCCGCGGAATGCTGTAATATCGGCATCATACGCATGCTTGTCGAAGCCGGCGCCGATGTCAAAGTTAAGGACGGCTATGGCAGTTCAATGATTTTCTACGCGATCAACAACGTGGATCTTAATGTGTTACGCTACTTTATCGAGGCCGGAGCAGACGTCAACGCAAGCGAAGAGGAAGGCGGTCATACGGCACTCGACTACGCCAAGCTGAAAAAGCTTTCCGATGTAATTTTCATACTCGAACAGCACGGCGCCAAGAGCGGCAAAGATATACGTCGCGAGCAGAAACTCCGCAAGAAACTCAAAAAGAGCGGCGGCGAAACGAAAGCAATGGTTCAAGGCTTCTTCAAACGCTGGAACCGCCTTTCCTGAAGAACTTGCTGTAGAGAAATCAATTCATACAAGCTGTTTCCTTCGCTTTTTGCTTCTTATGAAATACCTCAGCTGAAACAGGGGAAATCGTCCTTCCAGATGATCTCGCGTCTGGAAAGATGCCAAGTTTTGCCATTGCTGTCGTTGCCCTGGAAGAAAAGATGCTGTCTGCCGTCAGGAGCAGTAAAGACAAAGGGATGTCCGGATTCACTGCTGTTCCAGCTTCCCGGCTCACCGCAAGGTAAAACGGGAAGATCGGAAACACGTTTCCAGCTTACTCCGTCACTGCTTACGGCACAGCCTATCTGCTGAGGCGCATTGTTGTAGGCACCTCCATAGAATAGATAAAGTTTGTCGTTATGAATACAGAGAGCCGGAGCTTCGATACACGCCTGTTCCCATGGAAGTTCAGGTTCGAGAATGCTTTTATCTCCAAGCTGGACGAAATCCGAAGCTGTATACCGGCTTCCTAGCGGAGCCGAGGCTGCGACAAGCTTCTGGATTTTCATTTCGGGATCACGTGTCGCTGTCAGGAGAAGCAGTGAATCTTTCCATGCTATCACATCCGCATCGATTGCCCGTCCGCAATTCCAGTTGCCGGACGCTTTAAAGACAGGCATTGGATCGGCAGTGAAATTAAGGCCGTCGCCGCTCACTGCATGACAGATTGCATCATCCTGTCCGTTTCCGTAGCTCTGGAAAAAAAGATGTACCGTGTTGTCCAGCACGATAGCGCCTGGAGCGCAGAATCCTTTGACGCAGCACGGGATATCGAAGGAAAGTTCTTTGATGCGTTTCCAGTCATCGAGATTGCGGCTCTCGGCTACCGCTATGCCCCATCCGACAGTTGAGCGTCCATCCTGAAAAGGAGGAATTGAATAGTACATTAGATAACGGTCGCCGAGTGCTATGACTGCCGGATCTTTGGCACATGTGCTTCCGCGTGAACTGTCGCTATAGAACATCATGGATTTATTCCTTTGCTTTTTGTCAATACATATATTATACCGGCTTTTTATATAGATTTTGATAGAGTAAATCGGTATTTAGATGGATTATATTGATAAAAAGTCTCTGTGTATTATATTGCTTTCATGGAGGCATTATGTTTCAGGACATCATTTATCATCCGTCGCTTTCGTATCATTCTCCGTTGAGACTGCATCTTTCGGGAGTCTCCTTCTGCGACGGGACTTATCATATTGAGCACAAGCCCGGCAATCTCTTCGTTTTCGAGTACATCGAAAGCGGAAGAGGCGAGCTGGAAGTTAACGGAGAAATTTATTATCCGGAGGCCGGAGATCTTTATATTGCCCCCGGCTGGACGCACAACGCTTACCGTTCATCGACGGATGCCCCGTGGGTGAAATACTGGTGGAACAGCAGCGGACATCTTGTCGAAAATCTGCTGAAACTTTATAAAATAGACAAGAAAATTCTCTTTAAAAATTGTCCAGAAATCGGGCAGATCATCAAGGAAACAGTGCTTGAAATCCAATCTCACGGAGCGTCGGCAATCATCCGTGAAAACGCGTCGGAAAGAAGGCGGCAGGCGGCACTTGATGAGACTGAACTCTTAAGCACTCGCCTGATCAAATTATGTATGGAGCTTTCTAAATATGAACGTCATCCATCCATGGAGCTTGCCGGTGCAGGCAAAATAGCTGAAACTATACGCAAACGTCTTCTTGAATCCGTCAACGCCGAAGCGCCGAGTCTTCAAGAGCTTGGCGAGCTTGTAAACCGTTCTCCTGAGCATGTGATACGGATTTTCCGCAAAGCATATGGAGACACACCTTTCAATTTTCTCATCAACGAAAAGATTTCAGCTGCCTGCGATCTGCTCAAAAGTTCAGATTGCAGTTTGCGCGAACTTGCCTTTCATCTGGGATTCCGCGACGAGTTCTATTTTTCGCGTCTCTTCAAATCCAGAATCGGAGTATCCCCCTCTGTTTACCGCAAATCCTGAGTAGGACAGCATAGGCAAGCGGTTCAGATATGACCGGAAATGCGGGCTTTTTCCTGAGTTCTGAAGGCTGACGGACTCAATCCTTTGTGTTTTTTGAAGAACCTTATGAAATAGTTTGCGGAACTGAAGCCGAGCCTGTCCGCAATTTCGCTGTTTGAAAGCAGCGTGGAGCTGAGAAGTTGAGATGCAGCTTCAGCTTTGCGTCCTGCAATATATTGGATCGGAGACAGTCCAAGCTGAGCATGGAAAAGCTGAAAAAGTCGGCTGGCGCTTATATTAACGCTTGCAGCCAGATCATTTACGGAAAACATGCGATCCATATTTTTGTCGATGGCATGGATGCATTGAATCACTGCTTCGCATTCATCAGAGTCACCAGTTTTTAAGGAATCATCAAGTTGTTCAACAGCTCTTGCCAGAAGCTCCAGAACAGCAATGGAAATACTGATATCAGGAGCATTCCGCTCTTTCAAATCCAGTAACTTTTCCATGAACGTCTCTACCCATTCTTTGCCGATATACAAAGAAGAAGGGCGCTTTTTGCATGCTCCGAAAAGCAGGGAAAGTTCATTGTGAGTGAAAGATGAAAATGCTTTATGGAGACAGTGCAAAGTTGATGTCGGTTCAGAAATCCGCCAGCAATACTCCGAGCCTTCGGGAAGCATAGCCAATGTCCCGCCGCGACATAGAAAAGGAGAGCCGCCGCGCTCTTTAAACTCCATCGCCCCATCTATAATAAGGCAGGCGCTGGAGAACGGATTGGAATGGTAATCAAACTCAATATCGGCAGGATATTCAAGAGTATGTATGCGGATCAGAGGAGGCATCGGGTGCCTGCACATCTGAACGCAAGCCTGTCCGTCAGGAGTTTTAGCCCAGTCAGGGTACTGTATCGACATTTTTTATTCTCTTATAGCTTTGTGCTATTCATATGTATTTTTGTGATTGACAATACTATAGTTTTGTCTTTTATCTTGTCATATAATTATCATATCAGAGCAAAAAATCAAAGGGCTTTATATAAAATGAATACTTCACTGTGGAATACTTACAGTTCAGTCAGGGAAAAACTGGATGCACAATTCAGGCAGAATTGCTGGACTAACGGAAAAAACAAGGAAGAGCTGGAACAAGAGGCATGGAAATATATCAAGGACAATAAATCCTTGGCGCGCATCCGTCTCAAAGCTGAGGTGTTTTCCTTTATCTTGCGCAACGCCGGAATACGAGTGGATGATTTCGACTTCTTTGCCGGACATATTGATGGAGGAGGCATTCCTGAGAAAATCAGAGAATCATGGAGAAAAGAAGCTGAGGCATCTGTCAGTGTTCCTGACTGGAAAACAAGGGAGGCGGCAAATGCGACTCTTGATCTCAGTCATACTTCACCCGGCTGGCCAAATCTTCTACGATACGGAATTTGCGGTATCAGAGACCGTGCTCTTCATAAATTAGAGACTGCCAAAGATCCTGAGAGCAGAGAGTTTTATGAGGCAATCGTCACTGTTTATGAGGCGATAAGAGTTTATATTCTGCGTCTGGCAGAGGAAGCCGAACGGATAAATGCAATACATGTGATTGATGTCCTTAGAAATATTGCAGTCCGGGCTCCCGAAACTTTTCATGAAGCTTTGCAAGTCTCCTGGATTTACAGTCAGATGCAGGAGCTTGAAGGAGAATGGGTCAGGACGCAGGGGATTTTCGATCATCTTTATATAAACTATTATCGCAACGACCTGAAAAACGGACGTCTTACCCGTAATCAGGCAAAAGAACTTATTGCTTTTTACTTCGACAAATATTCGGCTCAACACTGGGGCGCGGGACATAATATATGTCTCGGCGGTATGAATCCTGACAGTTCCGATTCCTGCAACGAACTTACAGAACTTGTTCTTGAAGTTTTTGAGGAGCGTGGAAACATTGATCCCAAACTTTCTCTGCGCGTTCACAGGAATATAAATGAAAAGATACTTATCCATGCTACCCGATGCGTGCCACACGGAACAAACGCGCTCGTTTTCGCCAATGATGAAGTCGCTTATCCGATGTTTCTGAAGCGCGGAAAGAAGCCTGAGGATCTGATTGATTTTGTGCCTGTAGGTTGTTATGAGCCCGCAATAATGGGCAAGGAACTCTGTTGCAGCATGAGCGCGACAGTCAATATGCTCAAACCGATGGAATATCTCTTTGATGAACTGGATAATCCGTTCTCTCCGGATGAAGTATTTGAAGTCTATAAAAAACTCTTGCGTAATCTGCTGGAAGATACCCTGAACAGAGTAAAAGAATGGGAGCGCCTGTGGCCTGAAATCAACCCGTCTCCCGTAATGTCGGGAACAATGGACGGCTGTTTTGAAAAGGGACGCGATGTTTCCCGCGGCGGAACTGTCTACAATAACTCAGGAGTGATGTGCGCAGGGCTGGGCTCTCTTGTTGACTCCATGGAGGCAATAAAGTATCTTGTTTTCGAGAAAAAGCTATGCTCATGGTCTGAGCTCGGAAAAATCCTCGCAGATAACTGGAACGGATATGAAGACTTGAGACTGCAAGCCTGCAAACACGCTAAAAAATGGGGAAATAACGTAAAAGAAGCAGACGAAACAGCCTTGGAAATATCAAATTACGCAGCAAGCATCATCAACAATACACCGAATGCACGAGGTGGCTCCTTCCAGATGGGCTGCTGGTCTATCGATTATTCCGTAACTTACGGAAAGCAGACAGGCGCTACAGCAAATGGAAGGAAAAAAGGCGAGCCCATAGCAAAAAATCTAGGGGCTTCGATCGGTGCAGATTCCAAGGGGATAACAGCGTTGATTCACAGTGCGGCAAAACTGAATCATACGGAATTCCCGGACGGTTCCGTGCTGGATATAATGCTGCATCCTTCTGTACTAAAGGGAATCGACGGAGCCAAATTGATTGCGGATATGATCAGAACTTACTTCAAATCAGGAGGTTTGTTTATCCAATTCAATATTTTTGACGCAGATATTCTGAAAGATGCCTGCAAAAATCCGGAGAACTATCGCAATCTTCAGGTGAGGGTATGCGGCTGGAACTCCCGCTTTGTTGATCTCTCTCCGGAAATGCAGGCAACGTTCATAGCTCAGGCAGAGGCTCTCTAATGAAGATCAATGCAGTAATTTGTGATATCAAACATTTCTCCGTTCAGGATGGGCCTGGGATTCGGACTACAGTATTCTTTAAAGGATGTCCTTTGCATTGTTTATGGTGCCACAATCCGGAAAGCATAGCGCCAAAGCCTGAACTCGGAATATTCCACGATAAATGCAAATTATGCGGCAACTGTGCTCTCGTATGCAGTTGCCATAAGATCATTAACGGAACCCACGAATTTGACCGGAAAAACTGCACGGCATGCGGAAAATGTTCTGAAATCTGTCTCTACGGTGCTCTTGAACTTTACGGACGGGAGATAAGTCTGGAGAATGCACTTAATGCGGTGCTTGAGGATCGTGATTTTTACGAGGAATCCGGCGGCGGAGTCACTGTTTCAGGAGGAGAACCGCTTCTGCAAGTTGATTTCAATGTGGAATTTCTTAGTGCGTTAAAAAAGGAAAATATCAATACAGCGGTAGATACTTGCGGACAGATTCCTTGGTCTTCCTTTGAGAAGATCATTCCATTTGCAGACATGTTTCTATTCGACTTCAAGCATGTCGACAGCGCAAAACACAAAGAACTTACAGGCTGTGGAAATGAATTGATCAAAAACAACCTTATCAAGCTTTCCGAATCGGGAAAAGCTATAGAGATCCGCATGCCTCTAATCCCGTCCCTGAACTGTTCCGATGAAGATATTCATGCTGCCGGCGCATTTCTGAAAGACATCAGGAATATCAAGGTGCTAAAACTTTTGCCCTATCATGCTTTTGCAAGCTCGAAATACAAAGCTATCGACCGGAATAACACACTCGTGGACATTAAAAGTCCCGACTCTAAGTTTCTCGAAGGTCTTGCAGAAATTTTGAGGGATTATGATTTGAATGTGATTTTCTGATTTACGGAAGAAGCTCGTAGTCGGTTTTACTGCGGGATACCAGACGTTTTTTAATCATAAAATCAGGGGCCAGAGGACTTTTATTCTTCTGAAATACAGGAGTCTGAAATTCTGCGATATCCATAAAAAGAAATGGAGTATCCTCTGTGGCAAAGGCTTTTTTTGATGCTTCAGAAATTGCCTGCAATTTTTCAGGTGCAACATGTTTACGCATTTCCGGATTAAGGTAGATATAAAGAGGTACTTCAACAGTAGGTCTTGTAGGCTGAAACTCCATATGCAAAGCCAGATTGTCATTTTCGTAGAGATTTTCTCCGTGATCAGGAACATAAAGCATGAATGAAGGGATTTTCAGTTTTTCAATTCGTCCTATAATGGAGTCCAGAATGAAATCATTGTAGAGAATGGAGTTGTCATAATCATTCAGTATCTTTTTTTCCTTCTTTTGTTTTTCATTCCATGAGTCAAGGATGGAATCGGCAGGAAAACGCGCGAAATCAGCAGTATATGTGCTGTCATATTCATGATGGCTCCCGATGAGCTGGCAGACTATCAGTTTCAATGGAGCAGGATCATTAAGAGCGGCATCCAAAAGAGGCAAAAGGGCTCCGTCGGGATTTCTTTGCGTGTTACTGCTTGCATATAACAGATGTCCGGCTCGTCTGATCATAGGAGCATAGTTCATTGTTTGGTCTATCAAAGGATGATGATTGCATATCCACCATGTTTTGAATCCGGCGCTTGAGGCGATGTCAAAAATATTCGGAGTTTCTACGAAAGTTTCCTGAACATCATGAGCCTCAAGACTAAGCAGCTTCGGAACTGAGTACATGGTAAACGCATGAGGAGCAACTGCATTCCTGAATACAAAAAGTTCAGCATTCTCATAACGCTTTTTGAGAAGCGGGTTGTTAGGACGAGCATATCCGTAGAGCTCGCTGTGGAGTTTTGAATGGGATTCTCCGATGATCAACAGAAAAGTGGCTTCTTGTCCGTTGAATTTAACTTTCAAATTGCTGTTGCTTGCTGCCAGCATTTCCTCGGCCTGTTCAAAAGATACATACATATCCAGACCTTCATCTATTCTATCAGGAAGCGCACGAATAGCATAAAGCTGATCACCGACAGCCGGCGCTATTGAAAAAGCAAAAACGTAAAGCGGAGGGATAAAAAGTCCAAGGACTGCCAGCAAGACAATGAAATGTTTTTTGAACTTAAAAAAGATAGTTAAGCCCAACATAGGATATATCAGGAAAATCAGATTACTCCATTGCGGAAGATAATTTTTCAGAAACCCGCTCCGCTCATTCCACTCCGTGCATTGCACAAGAAACAACAGTGACGGCAAAAGCTGAGTTCGCATATGGATAAAACAAAAGAGGTCAGCAAGAGTCCAGACAAAAGCTATAGAGATCAGTGCGACGGAAAGCATTCTGTTGCATAAACTGTTTCCCAGAGAAGCAATGACAATGAAGAACAACATCTCACAGGCTATGTAAAGAATTGTTATCGCAAGCTGATCCACAGACACAATTTCATGATTCGCCCAGAGAATGATTCCAGTTGGAATTATAAGCACATATGCAAACAGCAGAGAAAGCTTTAAGACCTCTTCCGGAAAAATCTTTTTCAGAGAATTAATAATCAGATTCATTTTCGGATTTCTTTCTTATATGCCCTGTCCAGAACATCAGTAATCTCCAAGCGCAGTTCAGCTGGAAGTTCAGCTTCTTTCAATATGGACTGAAGACATTCACGTCCCTCGGAATGACGCTGCTCCATGAAATAGCTGTAAGCCTGATCAATCTTGCCTCGGTAGTGAAGCTTGGGCGGTAACGGAAGATCAACCATATGTTGCATTGTTGAGCGGAAAAGCTCATAGTTTTTTTGATTAAAATATACCAGAGCCCGTTCACTGTAGAGCTGAGCCATGTAGTCAGCAGAGGGTTTTTCCGGCAGAGTTTTCAGCGTATATTCCAATGCCTCATCCGTTTTGGCGGATTTAAGACGCAAAAGTGTTCTGCGTTCTTTCAAAGTATTTTGTACCCAGAAATACAATCCGGCAAAACAGATAAGAAGCAACAGCAGAACTGTTATATTGTAAGCTTTTCTGGAATACATTTTTCTCCGACCTGATAAAGATGCTGATTGAATATTAACGATAATGGCGGAAAGACAGCATTTCAAATCAGATATATTCAAAAAACAAGAGCCGTTTCAGATGTCATGAGTCGTTTTCTCAGCATGCGGGGGCTGTGTTTAAAATAGTCTTTGAAGAGGCGGGAAAAATGATACTGGTTTTCAAAGCCCAGCATTCTGCTTATATCCTTGAAGGGCATATCTGTATTCTTGACAAGTTCTTCGGCACGACGCATACGATATTCATTAAAGGCTTTCAATGGAGGCTGCTTCAAGGATTCCTGCGACTTGCGGATCAATGAACGGCGGCTCATTCCGAGTGATTCAGCCATATCATTCAGACTGAACTTGCGGCTTGTATTCTCCTCAAAAAACTTAAGCAGCATGCCTCGAAAATCCTCCTGTTCGCTGTTCTGCACAAAAAAGCGCGAGAAGGAAGAGGAGGGAAAGCACATCATGAATTCCCAGAAAAGAGCTTCGCAAAGACCTCGCAGGACATAAAAGATGCGCGGCGAATCTTTTCTGGCCGTCCGGCTGAAGAGTTCCAGAAGTTCGCGTAAGCCGTCGTGTCCTTCTATCGAGGCGATACGCCCGGAAACAGGAACTTCCTTTCTGAAAATACGGGAGTCCTCAAAAAGAGGATCGCGGCAGAGCAGATCCATTCCGATTGCGAAAAAGTCCGATCCTTTGCGCAGTTCATCCTGATGAGCATCCCCTGGCTGTATCATGAGAAAAGAATTCTTTCCGACAGCAATATGTTCTCCGTTCAAGATGCAGCGATAAGATTTGGAAAGCGGAATGATGATCTCATAGCCGTCATGCCGATGCAGTTTGTAAAGGGAATCGGTTCTTGGACTTACAAAGGCAGCTCCACGAAATCTTGTGCTGAAAGGATTGTAGTTTGTAAGCTCGATATCAGAGAAACTATATTCCCTGAGATAATACTCATTGTCATCTGAAGGCCGCATAAGTCAGACTCCGCATTTGGCATTTATAGATATCTTTTATGCCATATCAGGCATGCTGTTTTGATATAAAATAAAGTATAATTATACAAAATTACAAAATAAAGGTATCAGATAAATGAAAAATATAGATTTAAACAGTAATTGGGAATTCAGAGAATATGAAGCTGGAAGCAGGGGCGATTTCTGCACGGACTCAAGCGGAAAATGGTATAGCGTAGATTTTCCGGGCGACATCAATCAGGCTCTCGTCAGACATGGAATCCTGCCGGATCCACATTATGATATGAACGGACTCGCGTGTTATTGGACAAGTTCGAAAGACTGGTGCTGCCGGAAAAAATTCAGTCTCGACATGATCCCGGAAACAAGCAGTCTGCTACTGGAAGGCATCGACGGCCACGCAGAGCTGTATCTCAACGGAGAAAAACTTGGCAAGCTGGAAAACGCTTTCAGACCTCACAGACTGAAACTGAACGGAAAACTTAAAAAAGAGAATACGCTTGTCATATATTTTCTGAGCATTGACGGAATCATGGGCGGCCCTCGCAATCCAGGCACGCTGGAAGGATGGCGAGGCCAACGCTCCCTCATGCGCAAAGCACAGTATAACTTCGGCTGGGACTGGGCGCTGCCTCTTCCCGGCACAGGGGTGATGGAGGGCATCAGCATTGAATATGATACGGAATGCCGCTTCAAAAACTTTTCCATACGCACGGACATAAAAGGGCGTATCGATTTCTTTTTTGAGCTCAGCAAGGATGTCCTTAAACAGGATTCCAGAATCGAGATATCGCTCAGCGGACACGGCTGCGATTTTAAAAGAGAACTCAATGGAGACAAACATAAGTGCTACAGCAGTTTCAAAATCGCAAATCCGGCACTCTGGAATCCAGCAGGTTATGGAACTCCAAATCTTTATGACTACGAAATCAAACTGATATCATCCGGTGAAGTCAAAGAAGTCAAAAAGGGCAGGACAGGGATTCGCAGCAGCAGAATAAAGGAGGATGCCTTTGCAGAGAAAAACGGCACTGGTTTTTCCTTTGCGCTGGAGATCAACGGAGTGCCTGTCTTCTGCAAGGGAAGCAACTGGATTCCAATGGAGCTTTGGCCTTCGGAAATCAAGGAGGAAAATTACGAATACTACCTGTCGATGATGCGGGATGCCGGATTCAACATGGTCAGGGTATGGGGAGGCGGAATTTACGAAAAGGAGCGTTTTTATGAGCTCTGCGACGAGTACGGAATCATGGTCTGGCAGGATTTCATGTTCGCCTCCGCATGGTACGATACGGTGAAACTCAGAGATGAAATTATGGCTGAGGCTCATTATCAGGTCGGCAGAATCGGACTCCATCCCTCGCCTGTCATCTGGTGCGGCTGCAACGAAGATGTGTTTTCATGGAATCATCCCGATTCCCACGAAGGCAGCGGCGGAGATCAGGATGACGCAGGAGTCTATTGCGATATGTCCTATCAGGATCAGGTGAGGGCGAGAAGGCTCAAGGATGACCCGATACTTTACAGCATGATGCTGCGCGGAATTCTTTCATTCCATGATCCGGCAATGCCTTACGTGGAATCAAGTCCGCAGTCGCATGATGACGGCGGAAATTCTCCAAGTTCGGGCAACAGTCATCTATCCTGCCTGAAATATCTGATCTTCAATGAGGATGAAAACGAGGCGGATTTCAGAGGACATTTCGAGAAAGTCTGCTCCTTTGACTCGGAGTTCTGTATAAACGGTCCCTGCTCGGAAAAAACACTCAGAAACTTTATGAAGACGGAGCATCACTGGCCGCCGGACGAGGCATGGAAATATCACATACAGCACGGACATCGCGACATGTATTATTTCGAGCAGATAAACAAGTTCGCGGGCAGGATTTTCGGAGAAATAAATAATCTGCACGACTACACGAAATATGGACAGGCCATGCATGCCGAAATGATGAAATCCGAGTTCGAGGCGGCGCGTCACGACCGTCCTGACAGCGGCGGCACAATGTTCTGGATGT
>JAKJHH010000051.1:20365-20652 GCA_022703965.1 Verrucomicrobiota bacterium | reverse complement strand
AAGCATATCTGCGCTGCTTCAGGACTCCGCTGCTTCTGTTATAAACTTGCCTGAACTTGCTCCGGCTGCCTATACTCCATTTGCGTGGGGCGGAGCAAATGCTTCGTTTGAAGACGGGCTGAAAATCGGACTTGATGACAAATCAACGGATTGGTGCGGAGTGAATTTGAAGTTTCGCAATGTGTTCAAGATTCCCGCAGGAATAAAGGAAAAAGGTCGCATTGAATTTCTTATCAACGGAAATGACGATGCCTGGGGTAAAAATCACGGCAGAATAGGAATGCAGA
>JAKJHH010000051.1:12067-20355 GCA_022703965.1 Verrucomicrobiota bacterium | reverse complement strand
CGGCCAGAATAAGTCTGCTCTTTCGAGCGGATACATCAATATTTCTCAGTATATTGATGGTGCTGCTCTTGATGAGGACAGCGCTTCATGGCAGAAGGTTTCAATGCCGCTTGCAAGACTTCTGAACAGTGATGACGGCGTGATTGATGCGATTCATTTCCAGTTTACCGTTCTGCCTGCTCAGAAATCAGGAGTTACAATCAAGGATTTGAAACTCAGAGCAGAATAATCAGATTTTAAAGATTGCGACAAGGAGCCTCAGCAGTTCTTCCATCCTGAACGGTTTGGGAAGGAATGCGTGGGCTCCTTTCTGTTTCAGCATAGCTATTTTGTCCTCGTCGGGATTGGCGCTTGAGACTATTACGGGAATGTTCTGATCGCACTTTTTGAGGTCTTCCAGAAGCTCGTCGCCTTTTTTTCCCGGAAGTACGTAGTCTTGAATGACAAGGTCGATTTCCTTGTGTTTGTCCTGAAAGATCCCGAGTCCTTCAAGGCCGTCGCCTGATTCAAGGATTTTGAAGCCAAGCGACTCAAGCCATATGCTGACGCTGCCTCTGATAAGCGGCTCGTCTTCGATGAATAGAATTGTTCTGCGTTTTTCTTTATTGAAGCTTAGGACTTTTGACATTTCCCCCGGTTTATTTACAGGTTCTACAACAAGGTTTTCCGCTTCGGGGATGCTTCCTTCCACTTCCTGATTTATGACCGGGAAGAGTATTTCAAAACAAGTTCCTTTGCCGGGGGTGCTGAGGACATTTATCTTTCCGTCAAAGGATTTCACGGTTTCTCTGACCATCCAGAGACCGAGTCCGGCTCCGTGATCCTTGGTTGAATAAAACGCGTCAAAGATTGAGTTCTGTACGCTCTTGGACATCCCGCATCCGTTGTCGGCAATCCTGAGGCGTATGAATTGCTGTTGTTTGCCGTTTTCATCGCGAATGTTCTTCTGGTCGAGTTCCAACTTCAGACAGTCTCCCTTTTCCTTCATGGCGTCTCTTGCGTTGACGCAAAGATTCAGGATCATGTCCTGAAGCATGCAGCGTTGTCCATATACAGGCGGAATTCCCGGTTTCATCTTGATCTTCAGCGTGCTGGAGGAGGGCAGGGCGCGCCGTATGATTTCCTCCATGTCGCTGATAATGCTGTTTATATAAATCCGTTCGGTTTTTCCGTCCTCTTTAGCCGAGTTGAGCTTTAGAGTGCTTGATATCAGTTTTGCGGCTTTGTCGGTGTAGGAAAGAGTTTTATTGAGGGCGTGAGCCACTTCAGGATTCCCGCTGCTTTTTGATGCCGCCCATTCGACGATATTCTGAATGCCCCCCAGCAGGTTTTTGAAGTCATGAACCATGCCGCTTACAAGACGTCCCTGAAGTATCTGGTGTTCCGCCTGATGCATTTCCGAGTAGGATTTTTCAGCGTAAATAACTGTTCCTATAAGCACAGGCCACTTACCTGCTTCCGGTGCGGTCAAGGCGCAGTAGTCTTTGACGTTAAGAATTTCACCGTTGCTGCATATTATTCTATAGTGGATTTCATGGTCTCCGCCGTGCTGGCGCAGATTCATGATGGTATTATCATAAAGTGCTCTGTCATCGGGATGTATCACCGATTTCCAGTCAAAATCTTTTTTCAGGTCTGCGCCCAGAGTTTTTCCGAGTTTTTCAAAAATGGCATTTTCTGTGCAGTAAGCCCACTTATTGGTCATGAAATTATAAAGATAACTGAAATGCAGACGGCGTCCGCTCTTTTTGTCCAGTCCGGATTGTTCGTTGAGTTTCAATGGTTCCGGGGCTGGCGTTTTTTCCAGAATCAGAGCGTAACTGTCGTTAAGTTTTACAAATTCAAGACGGGCGTTCTTTAATGAAGATTTTGCAAATTGAGGAATGGGCTGCTTTTTTCTGAGCTCAAGCCCGCTGAGAGAATGTGAATTCAGAGTCTTGAAATTTTTGAAATCAAGTCTGCTTCCTGGCTGAAATAGTTTGCCATGTTTCTTCAGCAGGCGGCTGTTTGCATGGATTACTGTTTTGTCATGAAGTGATACGAGGACAGCGGGAGCGCCCATGAACTCGACGAGCTCAATAAATGCGGCAATCTCGCCTTTCTGTCCTCTCTTCATAGCAGTCCTTACTTGACTTCTTTTACGCTTGCTCCGTCACCGATTGAGCATATGATGGTTTCAATGCTCTTGCCGGTCTGTGTCTTATAAGCGGTTTTAAGCTTTGTGCAGTATGATTCTGCAACTGCCTCTTTGACAAGATGGATTGTGATTCCGCCGAATCCGCCGCCGGAAAGACGTGCTCCGAGACAGCCCGGAATTGTCTTTGCAAGTTCTACGAGGCAGTCGAGTTCCACACAGCTGTTTTCAAAGTTTGATATTGAGCTTGCATGTGACTCGAAAAGAAGTTTTCCGAATTCCTGAATGTCTCCGTGTTCGAGAGCCTTTTCAGCCTTCATTACTCTTTCGTCTTCACCGACAACATGGCAGGCTCTGAGATAATCGACCTTGTCCATGAGATCCTTGCAGGAGTCGAGCATTGTCTGGGAAACGTCTCTGAGCGCTTTGACTTCAGGATATTTCTTCTTGATGCCTTCAACTGCCTTTTCGCAGCTTGCGCGTCTGAGGTTGTAATCCGATTCAACCAGATTGTGTTTGACCATTGAGTTGCCGACAACAAAGCAGTAGCCTTCCGGAACCGGCACAGTCTTGAGTACTTTTACATCGCGGAAATCGCAGAGAATCAGGCTGTTTTCCTTGCCAAAAATCGAGCTGAACTGGTCGAGAAGACCGCTTTTGAGTCCCATGTAATTGTTTTCGACGCCCTGACCGACTCTTGCCCAGTCTTCCTTGGCAAGATTGATATTGAAAAGTTTGCTGAAGGCAAAAGATGCCGCAACTTCAAGCGCTGCCGAGCTGCTCATTCCCGCTGAAAGCGGTACTGTGCTGAGGATACCTGCATCAAACGCGCCGATTTTTATGCCGCGCTTTGCAAGTTCGACTATTACGCCCTTGATGTAGTTGCTCCAGTCTTTAGGTGTCGGCTTGCTTATATTATCAAGGTCAAATTCAGCTCCGCAGTTGCCTCTGAAGTCCCATATTCTGCACTTTCTGCCTTCCGCTGGAGCGATCACGAATTCTGTCGCCTGCGAAACTGCGGCGCTGAGTACGAATCCCTGATTGTAGTCTGTGTGGTTGCCGAGAATTTCAAGGCGTCCCGGGGCTTTGGCTACGAAGGCGGCTTTCTTTCCAAATTTCTTTTCAAAGGCTTCTACTATATTTACAGACATCTTTTTCCTCCACATGAATATGTGATATAATATAAGGTACTTTTATTTTTTCACGTTTTGATTTTTCAATAAAGAGATAATAATATACAAAAGAGCGATAAATTCCAGCGAGGCGGGAATCTATTTATGAGAATTCTTATTGCAGATGACTGTGAGATAGTACGTCAGGTACTTTCCGCAATACTCAAAAAGTATGGCGTCTGCGATACTGCCTCCGACGGCGAAAAAGCTGTCGATATGTTCAGAAAAGCCTGGTCTGAATCGAAGCCTTACGATCTTGTCTGTCTCGACGTCTCCATGCCCGGCATGGACGGCTATGACGTGCTTGAAGCCATACGAAATTTTGAAGAAGCCTCATCTGTTAAAGAGCATATGCGCTCAAAGGTGCTCATTATAACAGCCTTTTCCGATGATGACGCAAAACTCCGCACCTATAATCTTTGCGAAGGCTACATAACTAAACCAGTCAACCGTGAAAAGCTTAAGGAGAAACTGGCGCGGCTTGGATTTTTCCCTCAGCTTGCTCCGCCGGAATCAAAGACTCCCGCCTCGGAAATGGAGCGCTCTCACGACCTTTACGACATGATTCCTCAGATATGTCTGGAACATGGAAAAATTGTCTTCAAGGCAAGTATTACCGATCCTGTAACGGATCAGAAATCCATCAAGCTCATAAGTCCGGATAAGCTTGAGTTTCTTAAGAATGTCATGCAGGGACAAATGATTGCACGTTTAGTCGATCATTCCATTCAAATCATTCCTGGCGACGGCATTGTCTTCGATGAAAAAAGCGGAGTTTTTTCCGCTCAGAAAAATGGACTTGTCCACTTTGAAGGCAATGTTCTGAGCGTCTGTGACACCATGCGGATTTCACAGATGCTCTACAGATCACTGGACTTTCTTGGACGGATTATTATTGACGGAAGTGTTATAGACGGTATTCACGTGAACGGCACTCTGGGAATTGTAGTGAATGGGCATGTCGGTGCTTCGCTTCTCACTTCGCGCGGCGACATCAAGATAGACCGCATACATGGCGCCGATAAAGCCCGCATTAAATGTGACGGCGATTTTTATGCCGACTGTGTTTATAATGCCACGGTTGAAGCCAGAGGCAGCATATATATCAGCAAGGAATCTCTTCATTCCGTGCTCAAGGCCGGCAAGACAGTTAAAGCTCATACCGTGACCGGAGGCTATTGCGTCGCTCTGGATTCCATTGAACTTGGACGTGTCGGCTCTCCCAAGGACTTGACAACTGTGATTCGTGCCGGTGAGGATTTCTATCTCAGTGACAAAATTTCAGGTCTTGAAAAAAACATAAAAGAGCTTGAGGCTCACCTCGACAGAACCAGTTCTCTGCTGGGGCCTTACTCTTCTGATATTTCAAAAGCCTTTTCGCTTGCCGAAGATAAGAAACAGCTTATGTTCAGGCTCTTTGCCGAAAAAAAGCGTCTTGAGACCGAACATGAAGAGCTTCTTGAGGAATATCAACAGGTCATACAGTGTCGACGTGTCAGAAAAGACCCCGTCATTAGCGTGCACGAAGTCATGCACAAAGGGGTGAGGCTGGAAATGAATGATCTTCAGGAGCTTGTGTCTGATGATATAAAAGGGCCCTTCTCGGTATCGGAAGGGCTCATAAGACTCTGATTCTTCAGATTGCTTCGACTGAAACTGTTGTACCGGTAACGTGTGTCTCGCCTGGTTTCAGCGTGATTACATCGGTTGCATTATTAGCCGCTTCCACGCAGAGCATGCCGGGATATTCATTGTCTCCGAAATCTTCCAGACGCTTTGCCTTGGCGATCCATGGATTCCATACGACGGTTGAGCGGCTGCCTGTTTTTGCCACATTGATGACGCGCTTGAGGCCGGGATCAAGGACTCTGCATGTTGCGAGAGTGTCGAGATAAATTCTGTCCGTCTCAGCATTGAATTTGATATGACCTTTCTGCACATGTTTGTCGCCTGTGAGGGTGTCAATGTATGAAACGCCGTCAAGACCGGCGATTTCAATTGTATTTATATCGCTGATTGTGAAATAGGTGTGAAGGGCTCCTGTGTAAGTTACAGGATGGATGTCCGCATTCTGGATTGAGAGCGAGACTTTAAGACTTTTTCCTGCTACTACAGTCATTTTTGCCTTAAATTGTCCTCTCCAGTACTGCCGTGTCGCTTCGCTGTCGGCAAGCTCCATGACGAGTTCTGTTGAGCCGTCGGGCAGGGCTGCTGTGCTGACTACATCCCATTTGAGGATTCTGGCGAAGCCGTGAGAGGGGAGTCCTTCCTTCGGACCGAACCAGGGCCAGCAGACCGGGATTCCGCCGCGTATCGGCTTGAGATCCGCCCAGTAACCGTGCTCGGACATCCACAAAACTTCTTTCTCGCCGTTAGGCTGATATTTCATAACATGGGCGCCATGGGTGGTTATTTCTGCATGGCAGAGGTTGTTTTTTATTACTGCAAGCGGGAAGCCTGCTTTTCCGGTGCTGAATGAGATGTGGTTGTCTATTCCGAATATACGGTTCAGATCTTCTTTCATTTATCTTCCTGTTTTATTGTTTATGCTGAAGGGGCATCAAAGCCCAGTTTTTTCAATGCGTTATAGAGTTCATTTTTATCAAGAGGCTTGATCAGATACGCTTCGCACTGTTCCTTGAATGCTCCCATTATGCTTTTGGGATTGGCTGCCGCTGTAGTCATTATGACTTTAGAACCTTTGCCGACATATATATTGCGTTCAGCTTCGAGCTCTCTTATAGCCTTAAGCGCATCAAGTCCGTTCATTCCGGGCATCATGATATCAAGACAGATTATTTCATAAGGACTGCCTTCTGTCAGAGCCATTCTTACTGCCTGTACTGCTTCTTTTCCGTTTACTGCCGTGTCGCAGTCTCCGTAAGCTTTCAGCCAGACTGTCAGAAGTTTTCTGACAGCGAAATCGTCGTCAACCACCAGTATTCTCATTGCGAGCCTCCTCCCTTGATCTTGATTCCGGCCTCTGTCTGAAATAATATTGCATTTATGAGTGAATGACAAGCTTCTTTTCGGGGAAATCCACTGAAAAAACAGATAATCCGTATCCTTCGGTTTGCCAAAGCCGCCGGGAGAGGCTAAGTTTTGTCCCTCCATTCAGAACTTAACGAAAGGACTATGAAATGTCAGAAGTACTCATGAAGACATCTATGGGCAATATCAAGATCGAACTCTTTGACAAGGAAGCTCCCGAAACTGTCCGCAATTTTCTCGAATATGTAGATGACAAGCATTATGACAACACAATCTTTCACAGAGTCATTGACAATTTCATGATCCAGGGCGGTGGATATACTGTTGACTTTGAAGAAAAGCTGACTAATCCGCCGATAAAGAACGAAGCCGCTAACGGCAAGAAGAATCTTCGCGGCACTCTCGCCATGGCAAGAACAAGTCAGGTTCACAGCGCCACAAGCCAGTTCTTCATTAATGTCCGCACAAATGACTTCCTTGACTACAAGAACAACACTCCTCAGGGCTTCGGATACTGCGTCTTCGGCAAGGTTATCGAAGGCATGGACGTTGTTGATAAAATCAAGAGTGTTTCGACTGAATCCAGAGGCTTTCATGATGATGTGCCCTCTGAGGATATTATAATCAATGCGGTCGAAAGAATCTGAACCCGAACTTAATCTGCCTCGTCCGGACAAAATTATCCGTTCGAACCGCAGAACTTATTGTATTCAGATCAATGCGGAAGGGGAGCTGATTCTCAGGCTCCCCTTGCGTTTTACTGAGGCTGAAATAAACAGTATACTCCTTGAGAAGCGTGAGTGGATACTCAAGCATCAGAAACAGATGCAGACTCGTGCCAAAGCTGTAAAAGCTCCTGCGTTTGAAGAGGGGGCTCTTTTCCCGTTTATGGGAAATTTTTATCCGCTCAAGTCTTTTCCCGGCCCCGGCAACTTCATTCGTTTTGAAGCTTCCTCCCTGCAGTATCCTGGACTTTATCCGGCAAGGATCAAGGAGCTTCTTTTGAGATGGTATCTGAGTCAAGCCAACGAAATTCTTCCTAAAATATTCAGATCAATTTCTGCCGATTATTCATTCAAGGCGTCTGTATTGAGAATCTCTGACGCAAGGAGTCGTTGGGGCTCCTGCAACAGTTCAGGTTCTATTTCGCTTTCATGGCGTCTTGTTATGCTTCCCGAAAAGTTTATCCGCTGCATCATTATCCATGAACTTGCGCATCTAAAACATCTGGATCACTCCAGAAGCTTTTACGTTGAGTGTTTCAGAATTGATCCAGCCATGCAGAATTTCGACCATGAACTAAAAATCTGGATGAAAGAGCATCCGCTTCCGGAATTCTGATAGTTGATTACTTAACAGCAGGGACTACCCCCTTTTGTGACATTAAAATCTGTTGAGTTACCTTAACTAAGCTTTTATCGCAGAATCACTTTTCCAACAGAGGCAAGGCACTATCTTAAGAACGGTAGCATATGAGTGTAGTTTAAAGGAGTTGTAAAAAGTTTTTCCCCTTTAGAGTCATATACTGTCGTCTGGTCGGATGTAATATGCAGTTTGAGGCTTCTTTGTCCTGTCAGTGCTGAAAAGTATTCTCCATCAGTATACACGTTTTTAGTGACAGGTATAAATGTATATTTCAGCTCGAAATTTGAATTCCATACATATATTTTCTTTGCAAGCACTGAACAAGGAGAGTTGCCTATCGGATAAAGGGGGGTATCAAAAGCGCAATTTATTGTTTCAAAAGACTCCAAGTTGACCACCGTGTTTTGTCCTGTAACCCACGCAAACTTACCGGAGATAAACACGTATCCAGTATTGAATGTTAAGTTTTTTGAGTCCTTGGTAATCGTGACAGAACCTTTTTTCTTCAGGACATATACACCAGATTTTTGGGAAATATAGTCGTAGGTATCATTGATTGCCGGGCTACCATCTCGACAGATCATGCTGTAAGCATATTGTCTCCCAACAATTGCTCTGCCTTTATA
>JAKJHH010000051.1:0-12057 GCA_022703965.1 Verrucomicrobiota bacterium | reverse complement strand
CGGGATTATGATTTGTCTTTTTGCTATGTCATAATAGCCGTAAGATTTAAGCTTTTTATCATTAACAATGAAGAGTCCGTCAGATGTTTCAAATTTACTCAAATATAAATTTTCCAAGGCTGTTGAATTTTTCGGGATGATATAGAAGTTGAAATCGTGGAGTTCTTCTGATTTTTCGGGGAACTCAGGGGGATCAGAGATCGTAAACGGTTTGGCTTTTTTAGGCGGAGCTTGAGGAGAAGCGGCAAATGAATACAGGTGATCTCCAGAATAATTGTAAAACTCAATAAGGGTGCTTGCATATTTTACAAAAAAGCCATCCTCGCTAAAATCTAATCTTATGATATTGTCCGTGATCTCAGTATCCAATGGAATATGAAGCTTCAGAGGATTACCCGTTACTGTTATGATATTTTTGCGGATGTACATATCGGTTTCATTTGATACGTATATGTCCAAGTCTTTTAAGCGTGATGCCAGTTGTTCTGCCTCTTGAATAAAATAGTAGAATCGTTCTTTAAGATAGCTTCTCGGAACAATGGATTGCACTCCGTTCGGATCAACAAAGAAGCTTTTATTGTTTACGGTCACTTGGGCATAGCCCTTAAAAAATGGCCGTGCAGAGTCATATATTGGAGGAATAATGACGGTTCCAGTTTGATTCAGACATCCATACTTATAGTTTGAAAACTCGAACCAAAATCTATCCTCGCTGGCGTGAACCAAATTTGCCGGAATATTCCGGTGGATAAGATAGAAGTTGATTGCAACGATTGGAAGGATTGTTATCAAAAAGAAAAATAGGGGCGCAATAAGCCTTTTTGGTAATTTCATTTACCCCCCTGTAAGCAGTTGGGAAATTATTCCCAGACTCTGCCGCCGCCGAGCATGGCGCGGAAAAAGCTTCTGGATTTTGTATCCATATCGTCGGTTTTGCGTCCGAGATTGTTGATGGTCTGCACAATTTTTGCGGCATTCTGGAAGCGGTCATCAGGATTTTTGTAAAGCATATTGGCAAGGAAATCCTGAACCGGTTGTGGGATACTGGGATCCAGTTTTCGTGGTTCCTTGGGACGGACGCTCTGAATGGCCGACATCATTTCAGCAACAGTTTCGCCGTGGAAAGGTTTGCTGCCAGTGATGAGTTCGTAAGAAAGAATACCGAGTGAAAAGATATCAGATCTTGCGTCAATCGGAAGCTTGGGATTAAAGGATTCCGGCGGCATGTAAGCGGGCGATCCCAGCACTTCATGTGTCATTGTCAGAGATGAGTCTGAGACACGTGCGATGCCGAAGTCCGTCAGTTTGGCTGTAAGATCATTCTTGATGAGTATGTTACTCGGCTTGATGTCACGGTGCAGAATGCCGTGTTTGTGAACGATTGAGAGAGCCGAAGAAATCTGTGAAATGATATGAAGTTTGCTTTCCAGCTTCAGACTGCCGTTCTTTATGTAGTCAGTAAGCGGACGGCCTTCGATGTATTCCATAAGGATGTACGGGACATCGCCGGTTCTCGGGAAGCCGGATTCATGAATTTTCACGATATTCGGATGTTCAATCTGTGAAAGAATCTGAGCTTCTCTGAGGAAGCGTTTGACTCTTGATGTATGAACTGAACTGTCGCCTTCACGACGAAGTATTTTCAATGCGTACTGCTTGGAATCTCTTTCCACGAGAAGAACAACGCCCATCGTGCCTGCGCCTAGAGTGCGGATAACACGATAATTGGGAAGCGGCTGTTCCATTGCTGCATCGTTCATGTATTGCTTTACGCCGGAGCCGGGGACTTCTCGTGAAAGACGCTCTTTCTGTTGCTTGAGAGCATCTTTGACGCGATTCTGCAATTTTTCGATGGAGAACGGTTTTGCGATATAGTCAAAGGCTCCGTCCTTTACAGTGGAAATTGCATCTTCGAGTTCAGGGTTGCCTGTAATCATGATGATTTCCATTGCAGGATGGTGCTTCTTGCAATACTTCAAAAGTTCAAAGCCGGATATACCGGGAAGGTTTGCGTCGAGAAGGAGGAGGTGATACTTATAATCGATAAGTTTTTCGAGAGCGTCTCCGCTGCTTTCTGAAAGATCAATATGATAGCCTTGCGGAGCGAGAATTTCGAAAAGCATTTTCCGAATAAGCGGATCATCGTCGACAGCAAGAAGTCTCGGTTCTTCCTTGCCCGCTTCTGTTATCTTCTGTGTCCCTGTAAGGTCTCGTGGATTCTTATCAGTCATCAGTACGAATCTTTCCGGAGATTTAAATTTGTCCTCATATACTTAATATATACAGTCTGAACTCAAATTCAATACAGTTTTCAGTGCATTTAATCCTTCAATGCAGAATTAATTTTATCATTCTGCTTGCTCTGTATATCTTGTATCTTTTTAGTTACGTTTGACTTTACTTTCAGACTGCTGAGTCCTGTCGCCGCATCCGCTACACTGTCAAGATCTTTTGCAATGCTTGGCTTTCCCTTGCTTTCCGTTTTGGGATTCAGGGCTGGAGGATTTGACGGGGCGGCTGTCGCTTGTTGTGCTGTTGCTGTTTTTACGGTTGCTGTCGGTTGTTGGTTGCTGACAGGAGTTGCGACGGTCTGCGTTTTTGTTGTCGGTGATGTCGCTGGAGTCTTGGCATCGCTTGTCTGGGATGCTGTTTGCGCTTGCGGCATAGGGACTGCCTGAACGGTGGGGGGCGGAGATTTTTTTCCGCATGCTGACAAGCAGAGGCACAGAGCCAAGGAGCTGATGAACAGAAATACTTTCATATTGTCCTCCCGTTTACGATTGCAGGATAACAATAGAGATATATTTCGCTATTTGCAATCGTTTTCCTGAATATTTTTCTCTACACGCAAGGATATTTCACCGTTAGCCAGTAATGCGTTCAGCAATCTTCCTTCCGGCGGCGGGCTAGTGACAGTCTTTCCTGTTTCCGAATCTGTCAATATCGAATAGCCGCGCTGGAGTACAAGAAGCGGATTCAAGGCTTTAAACTGGGCGTTTTTTGATGCAAGGAGAGATTTTTTTCTTTCCAGAATCCTTTTGCTGGAGTTTTCCAGATCCTTGGCAAACATATCCGTCTTCTGTTGAAGTTCCCTTATGACGGACATTGGAAGACTGGCGAGCTTTTCGGTCAGATAAACAATCCTTTGACGTTTTTCTGAAACCGTTCTCGACGGCTCCTTGAAGACATAACTTGCTTTTGCCGTTTGAAGTCTTCCTGAGAGTCTTGCGAGACGCAAATCTATGGAGGCTTTCATTTTTTTTCTATATTCAGCGATTGATTCAGTGAATTCTTCCTGACGTCCGACTACGAGTTCAGCAGCTGCCGAGGGAGTCGGCACTCTCATATCGGCGACAAAGTCGCATATGGTGAAGTCCACTTCATGACCGACAGCACTTATTACCGGAATTGAACTTTCAGCAATTGCTCGTGCCAGGACTTCTTCGTTGAAAGGCCAGAGATCTTCGAGGCTTCCTCCTCCGCGGCATATTACGATTACATCAACTTCTTCCTGTCTGTTGAAAAAGCGGATTCCTGAAGCTAGTTCCTTTTCGGCTCCTTTGCCCTGAACTGCAGCCGGATAAATTTTGATGTTCATCTTGGGAAAGCGGCGCGTTATGATCTGGAGAAAATCTCTGATTGCCGCGCCTTCAGGAGATGTTACAACTCCGATTTTTGCCGGGAGCATAGGGATTGCTTTTTTGCGTGCACCGTCAAAAAGACCTTCTTCGGCAAGTTTTGCCTTAAGTTCTTCAAAACGGCGCTGAAGATCTCCCATGCCTGCCGCTCTGACCGAGCGTATGGCAAATTGATATTCTCCTCTGGCTTCATAGACGCTGAGTTTTCCGAAGGCTTCTATGATGGTTCCCTGTTCAATTCCGGCTTTTCTGAACTGCTCAGCTCCGCTGAAAAAGACTCCTTTCATCTGAGTCTTTTCATCTTTCAGTGTCAGATAGACGTGTCCTGAGCGGTGAACTGTCAAATTACCTACTTCGCTTTGGATCCAGACGGGAACAAGAGCTCCTTCTATCAGCTCTTTTACTGCCGCGTTAACTTCGCTTACCGTCCAGATTCTTTCTTCTTTCACGTCTCAGCCTATCAGTCCAGCGATTAGCCCGTAGATGATTTTCAGGACAATGAATCCAAGCAGATAAATGTAGTTTATAAAAAGGAAAACAATGACTATGGCAAAAAGCATCAAGCCTTTGCCGAATTCCGAGTTCCCCATCTTGCCCATGACTCCCGGCAGATAAAATGCAAAGACATTCCAGCCGTCGAAGCCGGGAATGGGAAGCATATTCAGGAAGAAAAGGACAAAATTCAGAAGTGCGCCTAGCTGGAAAAATAACTGAGCTCCTGCACTGAGTCCCTTAAGTGAGGCAAGGGAATATAGAACTGTAAAAATCAGAAAAAGAGACAGGTTGACAAAAGGCCCCGCAAAGGATACAAGAGCATCGCTGTAGCGATGTTTGAACCTCGAAGGATCAACAGGTACGCTTCCCCAGCATATTCCGATGAACGCCAGAATAAAGAGGGAAAAAAGTCCCATTTGTTTCAAAGGATTCAAGGTTAGGTGTCCAAGTCTTGCCGCGGTGCTGTCGCCCTGCCAGAGGGCAACCTGTGCGTGTGCGTATTCATGCAGACATACGGAAAAAATGACGAGCAGAACCTGCATGAAGAATCTGTCCGGATTACTGAATAATTGTGCTATGAAAATACCGTCCATCTGATCCTTTCAACAAAATGTTTTCCAGTACTGGAATGCCGGAGTTTCGTAGGGATGCGCTTTTTTCAGGGCTGCTATGACGAGATCGATTTTATCAAGTTCGCATACTATCTCGACTTTGATTTCTTCGACATATTCCATTGCTCCCTCACTTCCAAGGAAGGGACTACTGCCCGGGGCAGGTTTGAACTGACCCTGACCTTTTGTTGTCCAGCAGCAGTTGGAATAATTGCCGATCTGTCCGGCACTGGCTTCAAAAAGCGCATCTTTAACCTGATCTACATGAGTTTCTGGCACATATAGATCTAGTCTCCAGCATTCGTTCATGTTTGTTTCTCCTTCTGAGGGAGTATTAATATGAATCTCTCTCTTCAATCCACTTCTTGATTTTCTTTTCGACAGCTTTACCTTCATCGCTCATAATTGCTTCGGCAAAGCTCTTGAAGTATTCCTGAAGTGTTGTCTGAAGGATATAAAGATTGGTGATTCGTTCAGCAAAACGTGTGTTGTGTTCCATTTCTTCACCCTCAGGAAGAGCGAGACCGCTGAAGCAGAATTTGTCCGCATCAAAGGAACCAGCCCATATGTCTTCACCTCTAGTGAGTGTGAGCTTGGCTTTCTTGAGCTTTTTACCGACGCTGAGAGCAGATTTTACTTCCGCGCTCTTCATCGGACATCCCTTTTTCACTGTTGTTTCGCCTGCGCCTTTTGCTTCAGCAGCGAAAGCGAGGGTGAGGGGGCCTTCTATCATGACTTCAAAGTCACCGAAGTTGCCGACATTGAGCTTGGCTCCGTTAACTTCGCTCTGATACCAGAGCCATGTAAGGAAATCACGTCCCGGAGTAGCTTCACAGTCAGCCGAGGGGCCTGCGAAAGTAAGCATGGGAAGAGAACCGCTGTCTGTCTGAAAGAAGCGGAACATCATGTCATCAAAGGAGAGCGGGAGAAGTTCAACATCATTTGTCTTTAGGAAAAGAGCAATCAGTTCGTCAAGTTGAGCCGATGAAGTTGTGCCGACATATGCAATTTCTTCCGCCATGTCGATGACGAAAGGAACTCCTGTTATGGACGGAGGCATTTTGAGCAGATTTTTTTCAACGGCTTCAGCTTTGATTTCCTTGCGTACTTTTGAAGGAACGCCGGCTGTTTTGTTGGCCTGCATGTATACGAGTTCTTCTCTTTTGCAGATAGCTTTCAGAAGAGAACCGGGAATTTTTCTTTCGGCTTTGCGCATGGCAAGGTGAATGTGACCGCCGCAGATGCCTGTTTCTTCGTCGATTTTATATTCGAGCAGATGGCGTCCGCTGACCCAGCCGATGACAGGTTCGTCCTTGACCTGATCAAGCATTCCTGCGTTTGCCGCTGCGAATCTTTCCAGATAGTCGTCCGGCATTTTCTTTGAAAGTCTGCAAATTGTAAGTGCGAATGTTCCGCTGTCGAATGGCATATAAAATCTCCCTGTGAATTTAATGTAGCTTAATTTACGCTCTTTGAAGGACTTGAGAGCGTATCTTTGGTTTTATCAATAATATTCTGTATCTTGTCAGCAGTATCTGATGCCTTCTTGATAATATTGTCAGTTGTGTCGTCGATATTTGTTTCTTTTATCTGTCTGGCATCGACCCAGCAGACTACTTCATCGGAAATCACAACGGCGGCGTAATCAATGATGTCCTTGAACTTTTTGACTGTGCCGAAACGCTCTCTGGTTATGTCATTTATATTTTTGCGTCCGAGACTGGCTGTGTCGCCTGCCTTAAGGAGCGCGACGGTATCGCCGACCGGGAAGGACAGGTAGTCGCCCTGAATCATATCGGTGAATCTTACGCAGAGAAGAACAGTCAGGTTGTGAATGTCATTCTTGCCGGTGTTTGTCACGTTGACTATAATGCTGTTTGTGAAGAGTGCCGCGTCAAGAGAAAGATCAATGGAAGTACCCTTGGATATCTTGAAGAGGTCGGTTTTCAGATACTTGTTGCAGTACTGGAAATCAAGCAGAACCTTATCCCATTCGCCCTGAAGTCTTCTGCGGAAAAAGTGATCAAAAATTTTCTTTTTAGCTTTTTCCGGTTCATTCGCTTCGAGATATGCTCGAGCCATCTGAAAGTCCGGGCTGAAGTAGCCTGAACCATTCATCATGCCTTTATACATGTTCAGGATTATCATCCCTTCGCGCGATTTGTTGAGGAAGGCACGTTTTTTGTAGATATTGAGTTTATCCTGCAACTGCTCCTGCTGTTTAGGATAATAGGCGGCGGACTGGTTGAAATCCGTATGAGCGGTTTCGATATTTCCTTTTTTCATTTCCAGAACGCCTTTCAGGAGGAGAGCCGGGGCTTCCTGACCGGGATGTTCCTTGATGTAGTCCATGATGACTTTTTCAGCTCCGCCTCTGTCTGTTTCATTGTTGCGTTCGAGCATGGACATGGCAAGAAGAATATGAGCTTCTTTTTCATGAGGAGCTATATTGACTGCCACTGCCGCGTTGGCGACAGCCTCGTTCATGTTGCCGTCGTAGATGGAAAGATACGCTCTGTCGCGGGCGCTGCAAAGTTTTTCCCAGTTCTTGTAGTAAGAACTGGAAAGACGCATGAAATCAAAGTAGAAGTTGATGAGATCGTCCTGATATTTTGAAAGGCGCTGTTTGAGGTCGCTTTTCATTTTGGACTTTTGCAGACGGTCTTCCCATATTTTTCTTGCCTGTTCCCTGTCGACGCTCATTGTCGGATAAGATACTGTGGAGGCGAGATCGAGGAAAGTACCTGTGGTCTGCTTATAAATTGATTCGCTTTCGGCCAGTTCGTCTTTGGCTTCGAGCAGATGCTTGTAGATATCGAAAAATCTGTATTTAAGTTCCTGAATTTCAGGTGCCACAAGTTCATTGTCCTTCTGGAGAATAAGCTTGTTGAGATCTTCAAAATTCTGAGAATCTGCGAGAGCCTGTTCGATGCTGTAAAGCGCCATTACGGTCTGATCCAGATCGTAATCTTTTGAGGGAGTCTGAATTTCCTTCTTCAGAATCTTCTGGCGTTCTTCAACAGTTTTCTCGGCTGCCTGAATGTATTCCGGAGGCGGCTGGTTTCCGCCTCCGAAGTACCGGACTGCCAAAATAATTAGAATCAGTACAATGAACACGGCAAGGGGCGTAAAACATCCCCACAAAAAGAGCTTTTTAAAGCGATTCTTTGTATCCGTGTCCAAGCTGAAGTTCATCATTATTCAACTGCCTTTTCAATATAAGAGGCGAGGGCATCAATGCCGACGCGTTCCTGTGTCATTGTATCGCGATTTCTGACTGTAACCGCCTGATCGTTGAGGGTGTCAAAGTCGAATGTTACGCAGAACGGAGTTCCGATTTCGTCCTGTCTGCGATAACGCTTGCCAATGCTGCCTGTTTCATCATACTCTGCTCTGAACTTGCGGGCAAGATCCTTATAGAGCTTTTCAGCCGATTCTCCGAGTTTCTTGGAAAGCGGCATGATAGCGACCTGAACCGGGGCAACTGCCGGGGGCAGGTGAAGAACGATACGTGTATCTTCATCCATGCCTTCCTTCTTGGTTTCGGCGGTATCTTCATCGTAAGCGTGGCAGAGGAGAGCCAGGATTGTTCTGTCTGCTCCGACTGAGGTTTCGACAACGGTCGGAACAATCTTGCGGTTCTTTTCCTGATCGAAGTACTCAAGGTTCTGTCCGGAGAACTCCTGGTGTCTGCTCATATCCCAGATGCCTCTGTGATGAACTCCTTCGAGTTCGCCCCAGCCGAACGGGAACTTGAATTCGATATCGAGAGCTGCTTTTGCATAATGAGCAAGGGTGTCGTGATCGTGAATCTTGATCTCGTCGTCCTTGAACTGGAGCTTTTCCTTGTAGTATTTGATTCTCTGCTCTCTCCAGTAATTGTACCATTCCATGGACTCCTCTTCTGCGCAGAAGAATTCCATTTCCATCTGAGTAAATTCACGTGAACGGAATATGAAGTTTCTCGGATTGATTTCATTTCTGAAAGCTTTACCGATCTGAGCGATACCGAAGGGCAGTTTCTGGCGTGACGCTACACGGATAAGGTGAAAGTCAACGAAGATAGGCTGGCATGTTTCTGCTCTGAGGAAGGCGACATGGTCTTCATCGGAAACAGGGCCTACGTAGGTTTTCATCATGAGGTTGAATTCACGCGGAGGTGTGAGATTCTTTGAGCCGCATGCGCTGCACTTGGTTGGATCTTCCATCTGGTCGACTCTGTGACGAGCCTTGCAGTCGCGGCAGTCTGTCATCATGTCGCCGAACTTGTCGAGGTGTCCGGATGCCTTCCATACTCTGGGATGGCATATTACGGTAGAGTCGAGTCCGACAACGTTGCTTCTTGTCTGAACCATTTCCTTCCACCAGAGCTGTTCAACGGCTTTCTTCATTGCGACTCCATATGGTCCGTAGTCCCAGAAGCCGTTTATTCCGCCGTAGATTTCAGAACTCTGAAAGATGAAGCCTCTTCTCTTACAGAGAGAGACTATTTTCTCCATAATGTCAGGATTTTTCTCCGCCATAATAATATATTCCTTAGAATGTTGATTTAATTCAAAACATAATCTCCGGTAAAATAGTCCCTCAAACGCTTTTTTGCTAATTTTTAGAGTCCTTAAAATTTGTCTTTCCTCGCAATCAATGCAATTATATCAGCGCAAGTCTGAATACTGCGGGAGTTTACCTATGAGAACAGTTTCTATTTTCTTTGCCATTTTCTTATTTCTGCCGTTTTTTCTAAATGCTCAGAGCGACTATCGGAGTCCTTATTCCGTGAGATTTTCAATTCCCGAAAACGATCTTATCGGTGATATCCTTCATGGGCTTCGCGGGAATCGCCATGAAGAGTCATTTATACCTTACGACGAATGGGAGTCCCCTAATGTCAAGGGAAAATATGGGAAGTGGGGGCCTCCGGCAAGGCATTATCACCAGCCTGAAGGAATTGCGGAGCGTTCAGGAACGTGGGAGCGTGAACGTGTCATTGCAGTCGCACTCAGATATCAGGGATATCATTACAGGCACCATCATATTCCTGACTGGGATGCTCCTGAGCTTTCCCATCAGCCGGGAGGAAAGGGGATTGATTGCAGTAATTTTACATCCTTTGTTTATAATCAGGCGCTTGGCTTAAAGCCGAGCGGAGACATTCAGAAGCAGTCGGAACAGCTGGAAATCCCGATTGGCGGCACGGAACGTTTCTGCCGTGCAAAGAGAATTGAAAGACCTGATACAGTTAAAGGATTTATTGACAATTTGAAGACAGGCGATCTCCTTTACATCAAATCGAAGGATGAAATTGCTCATGTGATAATCTGGGTCGGTTCAATAGGTCTTTCGTCCGATGAGACTCCTCTCATAATTGACAGCACCGGTACAAATCACAAGGACTCAAATGGAGTTCAGATACCGGATGGCGTGCATCTGCGTCCTTTTACTGAGAAGTCTTGGTACTTTAAAGAGTGCAGTCACATTCTGAGATATATTCACAAGAATTAGTCTTGCTAAGATCTTTTTTTAGAAGGTCTTGAGAAAGGTTTTGTGGATGTCTTTATCCTGATATTTATCCTGCGCGCCTTCCGCTAGATCGTCAAGACTGTAAGATGAACTGATATCGAAAAGCTCAAGTTCTTTTTCCTCCGGCTTGATAAAAAAGTGAAGTTTCCATGTGCGGCATCCTATTGTGTATTCATTTTCGCCGCACTGCTTAAGGCGTTTTCTTTCTTCATTCAATGGATCAATGGCAAGTTGAGTCCGGCTGAAATTTATCATATCAAGATTGCAGCGTTCTTTGATCCACTCAGATTTTTTGACGAATAAGTCGCTGAAATTCAGTTTATATTCTTCGATTTCAGGCTTGAGCCATCCGGTTTGCGAGTCAGGAAAGGAATCTGCCTGAGGAATGTAAGGTTTGATGTCCAACACCGGAGTTCTGTCCAGCATATCGAAGTTTTTGATTTTTATAATTAGTCCGTCTATTCCCGTAAGTTCAACGCAGGACATTCCTATAGGATTGGGACGGTGCGGCGAGCGCGTGCTTAATACTCCGATGCGCTTATTGGCGGAGCCGACCGGAGGTCTTACAAGCGGACGCCAGTTGACATTGAGATGAAAACAGTAGATGACCCATATTCTGTCGAATCCAGCTAAGTCGCGGACTGCTGTATCAAGCTGCAAGTCAGGTTCAAGTCTTATAATACCTTCATTCGAGGCAAAAACTCCCTGTCTCGGAGCTTCGTATCTGTATCTCTGAGGACACTCGACATAGCCGATTGGTTTAAAAATAAATTCACTTCTGATTAGAGGCATTGCAATCCTTGATTTCGCTCTTTGAAGAGACTGAACTTACAGGCAGGAAAGACTCTTGTCAAGCTTCTTTGAAAACGAGGATTTATTTTATACAGTTTGATGCTATATTAAGCGTTTGAATATTTTGCAAATAATTTCAGGAGTTTATAAATATGAGCAGCGGAGAAATGCCTAAGGCTTACGAGCCGGGTGCAGTTGAAGAAAAGTGGTATCCTCTATGGGAAAACAGCGGCTATTTCAGAGGCCGTCCCAATCCTTCAAAAAAACCTTATTCAATAGTCATACCTCCGCCTAACGTGACCGGTATTCTTACTATGGGGCATGTGCTCAACAACACGCTTCAGGACATCCTGATACGCTGGCACAGAATGCAGGGCGAAGAAGTCTGCTGGTTCCCCGGAACCGACCATGCCGGTATCGCGACTGAAAGCCGTGTTGAAAAATATCTTCAGGAAAAAGAAAAAACCGGAAAAAATGTTCTTGGTCGCGAAGAGTTCATTAAGAGAGTCTGGACATGGAAAGAACAGTACGGCGGAACAATCGTCAAGCAGCTCCGCAAGCTCGGAACTTCCTGCGACTGGGAAAAAGAACGCTTTACCATGGACGAAGGACTCAGCAAGGCTGTCCGTCTGGTTTTTGTGAAGCTCTATGAGAAAGGCTACATCTACCGCGGACGCCGCATGATCAATATTTGCCCCAAGTCCAAGAGTGCGCTTTCGGACGAGGAAGTTATATTCAAGGAAGTCAAAGGCAAGTTCTACCACATCAGATATCCTCTTTCGGACGGAAGCGGATTCATGGAAGTTGCCACGACACGTCCGGAAACAATGCTAGGAGACAGCGCCGTTGCCGTAAACCCGAATGATGAACGCTATAAGCATCTCATCGGCAAGACAGTTGATCTTCCGCTCACCTCAAGAAAAATTCCGGTTATCGCCGATTCCCATGCCGATCCTGAAAAAGGAACAGGCTGCGTAAAGATCACTCCCGCTCACGACCCGAAC
>JAKJHH010000050.1:16615-20732 GCA_022703965.1 Verrucomicrobiota bacterium | reverse complement strand
ATGCTCCAGAATCTCAAAATCCTTTGAGGCGTCTGTTGCTGCATCTGCCAAGAGTTTCTGGAAGAATTCCGGGCTGATTGCGCCTGAACATGAGAATGATAAGAGGATTCCACCTGGATTGAGAAGTTTCATTGCCAGAAGATTGATGTCCTTGTATCCTCTTGCCGCATCTTCCACTCTGCTTCTCATATCTGCGAATTTAGGCGGATCGAGTATGATGATATCGTATTTACGTGCTGCGTCACGGCATTTTCTGAGATACTTGAATACATCATCCGCAATATTTTCCATTGATTCCTGAGCAAATCCGTTGAGGACACGGTTCTTTTCCGCTGTTTCGAGAGCAGGGAGCGAGGAGTCAACATTTATGAGTTTCTGTGCTCCTGCCTTCAGAGCCGCCATGGAGAAGGCTCCTGAATAAGAGAAGCAGTTGAGAACGGTTTTGCCTTCGGCATACTTCATGAGTGCTTTGCGTGCGGCTCTCTGGTCGAGATAGAAGCCGGTTTTGTGACCGTTTTTGATATCTACCAGAATTCTGAAGCCGTTTTCAGATATTTCGATTTCGTCCGGGATATCCTGTCCTTTCAGGAGTCCGGAGGAAGGCGGGAGTCCTTCGCGGGCTCTGACTTCATCGTCGGATTTCTCATAAATCGAAGCATCCGGGTAGAGTTCGGAAAGAGTAGCGATAATCGTTGTTCTAAAATACTCTGCGCCGCTGCTGTGGATCTGGCAGACAATGATATTATCGTATTTGTCTACTGTGAGTCCGGGAAGGAAATCTGCTTCGGCATTAATAAGTCTGAGCGCGTTGGTGGAGAGCTCTTTCTCATAGCCTTTTCTTCTGGCTATTGAGTGGCGTATTGCGGTCGAGATGAAATCAGGATTCATTTCTACAGGACTGAAAGCCCATATTCTTGAACGTATTTGGGAGTCCGGGGAATATGAACCTGTTGCGATGACTTCATTTTTTGAGGAACGTATTTCAACGCTTTCACCTTTGGGGATTCCCGGAGATTCACTTTCAATGGCTCCTGAAAATATCCATGGATGGCGGCGTTGTACTGATTTTTCTCGTCCTGCTTTCAGCTTGATGTAGTATTTCATGTTTTTTCCGTTCAAAAGAGGTCTGGGGTATAGAGTTCCTGAGCCTTCGGGTTTGTGTTGGCAGTTTTTATTTCGGTCTGAACCGGAAGCTCCGGAACGCTGAGTTTCGATAATTCGTTCATAAGGCTTTTTAGCTCAAGTTCAGTGAATATTGCAGTCAGTTCGTTGAAATCCGGGGCTGAAAGTTTGAATTTATCTCTGCTTTTCCATGAGTCATCAGGTAATGCAGGATAGAGACTGACTAGCTTTATGTTTTTGCGAAGAAGTTCAACACCGTTTTTTATTTTCTCTCGCAGTTTATCATTCTTTATTGAATCCGCCGAGTTGATCAGATTTTCAATGTCCCCGTACTCTCTGATGAGTGCCGAAGCTGTCTTCGGACCGACACCCTGAATTCCCGGGATGTTGTCTGAGCTGTCGCCTGTGAGTGCAAGATAGGACACTATCTGACAGGGGAGGACTTCAAATTTTTCGAGAATTTCTTTTTCTCCGCGCTCTTTGAGTTCTCCCTTTGTGTCTGGAACAAGAATGCGAACCTGATTATTTACGAGCTGAGAAAGATCCTTGTCCGGACTTATGATGCAGACTTTATCTGTTTTGTAATTCTGTGTCACGCCGGCAAGGAGGTCATCCGCCTCATAACCTTCAAGTTCGCATAGAGGCCAGCCTAGTGCGGAAATCAGGCGTCGGACATATGGAATCTGAGTCCTCATTTCATCAGGCATAGGAGCTCGGTTTGCCTTGTAGTCCGGGGCGAGATCAAGGCGTGCTGCCGGAGCTCCTTTATCAAAGACGAATGCTCCGAAACCGGGTTTGATATCTCGCATCATCCTGAAGAGGAATTTTGAAAGTCCGAAGACTGCGTTTGAAGGAATCCCTTTTGAATTTGAAAGCGGAGGAATTGCATAGAAGCCTCTGTATATCTGAGCATAGGCATCTACCAGAAATATTTCTTCTGACGGCATTTTTGTACCTGAGATTGTGTTATTGTGTTATGGCGCAAGAGGATAATCTATCATCTGCTCCGGTGCATGCAAGCGCCGTCAGAAACAGAAGCTTTACAAGGTTCAGCTTTCAATATCCTTGATGAATTCCGTAGCGCATTCAGGGCATAGTCCGTGGGAGAATTTTGCGGGACTGTGCTCTGAAATGTATTGCTCAATTCTGATCCATTCTCCGGAATGTCCATCGCGTATCTTATTGCATTTCATGCATATAGGAAGTAGGCCTTTGAGCTGTTCTATTTCAGTAAGGTCTTCGATTGTCAGGATGAAAAGACGCTTGTCTTTTACTCTGACCGGTGTCGCATTAACGACAATAACCATGTCGCGCTGATAGCCGTCACTTTTAACGGAACAGGCACCTTTGCTGACTTCTCTGCGGTCTGACTTTCTGGCGGCTTCCAAGGTTGATGAGAAGACTTTGCTCTTCTGTATCTGCGCCATGATCGCGTTGATGTCACAGCTCTCTTTCAGGTGGAGTCCGTCGCAGAATTTTCCTGCTGAAAGTATTACGAGTCTGTTTTCCTCATCTGCAACGCAAACCGGAACCGGAATGGTTCCAAGAAGTGCCAGGCAGAATTCAATGGATTCAAAAAGCTGCGACTCCCTGTCGTTAATGCCCATCGTGTCAGAATCTCCGCTGTCTGTTAAGAATATCATGGTAATAGACATTCCCCGTTAAATTTTAGCAAGTATGGATGTTGTTGAAAAGCCCGAAATAAAGGGGATGAATTTGATTTCCGCCCCTACGGATACAAGAGCTTCTCTTTCTTCAGGATTCAAGGTCTCGAATGTATAATCTCCGCCTTTTACATAGACATCCGGCTTGATCTGGAGAAAGCAGTCAGTGCATCTTTCGGTATGGAATACTGATACTGCGTCGACAAAGGCCAAACTGGCAAGCATGTAAGCCCTGTCTTCCACTTTATTGATCGGACGGGAAGGGCCTTTCAGGCTTCTTACGGATTCATCTGAGTTAAGAAGAACCAGGAGAGCGTCGCCGAAGTTTCTGGCATTCCTCATATATTCCGCATGTCCGCGATGAAGGATGTCGAAACAGCCGTTTGTGACTACCAGTTTTTCCTGTCTTTTTCGGAGTTCTTCCCGCCAGATAAGGATTTCCGGGAGACTCATAAAGCATTTTGCAGGGTCTTTGAGGATTTTCATTCAGCAGTAAACCTTAGTTGTTGAATAGCGGCATAAAGACATTTTCCTGAATCGACAGAACGGAACCTTTGAAGTCTTTGCCGCCAAGCATTAAAGCACCGAAGGCGCTTTCAAGATCGTCCAGCTCCCGTTCTCTCAAGGGGTTGGATACGGTGGCTGTGCCCCGGGCAAGATTTGCGGCATGTACGTTTATTTCGTAGTCCTGAATCATGTCTGCCGCCGCAAGATTATGATACATGTAGTCAGGGTAATCTGTTATTGGATTGAATTGCAAAGAGTTGCCGTTGGCGTCCTGAGCCGTGGCTATAAGCTCGTTTCGATAGGCATAGTCATAGTTTGCCACGATAGGACTGTCATCCTTTGTGAAAAGGAGTCCGTCATTGCCGTAAGACCATCCGGTCAAGGCTGTCAGGGAACTTGCCAGAAAACCGTTGTATGCATTCTGGTCAGCATCCTCTCTTGCATGGATCAATGTTTGCAGGTTTTGTATTCCGAGAGAGGTAAACATGAGCAGTCCAAGAAATACGCACATCAGGCCGATAAGAGATATCATCAGTTCTGATATCGCCTGACCTGACTCATCTTCATGTATTTTCCAGAAGCGCATGAGTGTTCTCCGCTTTTACTCTTTATCTTTGTCTTCCGCCTCTATGGCCCGGATTTTTACTCCTCCTTCTTTCAGGAGTTTCATTGCCGTGTCGTCTATTGTATAGCGATCTTTGTAGACCACTTCCTTTATTCCTGCGTTGATTATCATTTTCGAGCAGAGCAAGCATGGGCTGTATGTCGTGTAAAGTGTAGAGTCCTTTACCGCAATCCCGTGATAAGCTGCCTGGACAATCGCG
>JAKJHH010000050.1:6262-16605 GCA_022703965.1 Verrucomicrobiota bacterium | reverse complement strand
CTCCGTGACTGCATATACATTCACCGAGATTGTGCCCGGATGGTGCGTCCGAAGCGCATCTGGCGCAACCGCCGTCGAAGCAGTTCTTTATTCCTCGCGGAGTTCCATTATAGCCTGTGGATATTATCCTGTGATCTCTTACTATCACCGCTGCTACTTTTCTGCGACAACAATTGCCACGGCTCGCCGCTACTTCCGCTATCTGCATGAAATAGTGATCCCAGTCCGGTCTCTGTGTGTCTTTTTTCTTTGACATCTTGATTATCCTAATTATACTTTACAGGAAATATACACGCTTAAGAGACTTTTCACAGGCTACTACGCTGTTTCACTTAGTCTTCTTTCTCTATTTTTATCTTTTCCTTCTTTTTTCTCTTGACTATATGCTTCTCTTATTTTATAATATGTTAACATATTAATTTATAAGATTAACATATTGGTGTTTGTATGAGTGATTTAAGTTTGCAGGAGACTTTCAGGGCTTATTTGCTTGATTCGGGTTTTCTTCCGGGGGACAAGCTTCCTTCTGAGCTAGAGCTTGCCGCTAAGTTTAAAGTATCAAGAGGAGCTGTCAGAGAAGTTATAATGTATTTTTCTTTCATGGGGCTTCTGGAAAGAACCAAGAACAAAGGGACATTCATCCGTCAGGTGGAGCCGGAAAAGATTGAGAGCGATATTGCTCTTTGTTTTCAGCTTTCGGGTTTTTGTTTCGAGGATTTGAAAGAGACTCGTCTCTGCATGGAGATCGCTATGCTTCCACTTCTTGTCAGACGCATCACTCCATCCATAATGGAGAGGATGCAGCAGAATATCGAGCGCATGGAATCTCTGGCTGCAAAGCCTGAGGAAGCTGATACTCTTGACAGGGACTTTCATCTTATTCTTCTGGAAGCATGCGGAAATAAAACTCTGCGCATGTTCTCAAATGTCATACACCTGCTTTTTTCGAGGAAGTTCAGGCAGAAATTTTTAAATACTGAAGCTGTCCTGAAATCCGTCAGGGACCACAAGGCAATGCTTGAGGCATTACGCAAAGGAGATGCTGTGCTTCTCCAGAAAATCATGCAGGAACACATTATTCCCACATAAGATACTCAATATCAGAAAGAACTTTTACTATGCTTGAAAAGAACCTCATTTCTTCGCTTAAAGATGCGGACGGACGTCGCTGGCAGGGAATTCCTAGTATAGCGAGAACTTCCAAGGGAACGCTTTACGTCGCATGGGGCAGCGGTGGTACAGTTGAGCCGGAGCCTGAAAACAACATTATTGTGAGCCGAAGTTTTGATGACGGCAAAACATGGAGCCGTCCGGAACTTTTCATTGATCCTTTTGGCGAAGAGCGTGCCTATGATGTCTGTTTCTGGATGGCTCCCGATGGAGTGCTCTGGTGTTTATACAACGTTTCAGACAGGAAAAAGCAGATCTATGAGATCAGAGCCATTACCTGCGGAAATCCTGATGAGCAGTATCCCCGCTGGTCTCACCCGCGTGTCATTGACTTTGGTGCTCCTTTCTCTTTCCGCTCTCTCAAGCCGATTGTACTCTCAAGCGGTGAATGGGTCATGCCAGTAACATGGAGCTTCAGGAAGGAAGATTTTTCTCCTTTCGATGCCGAAAATTCCTCTGCTCAGAAATTGGAGAGCTATGTCAAATTCTCATCGTATTTTCCCTTCAGCAAGCAATTGGAGGGCGCTGCAATTTCAAAAGATAAGGGAATCAACTGGGAACTTTATGGGGCTGTCAAGCTCCCTCCGTGGTCTCTTGAATCATGCATTTTTGAGCGTAAGGATGGGACTCTTGTCATGTTGAGTCGCTCTGAAGCAGGATGTCTCTGGCGCTCGATTTCGCCGGATAAAGGACAGAATTGGGGAATTCCTGAGCGTACGAATATCATCAATCCTTCCTGCCGCTACGACATACAGCGTCTGAAATCCGGAAAACTGCTTCTTATCAACGAATTCGATCCTGCCAAGAGAGTGAATCTCCGTGCGGCTCTTTCAACTGATGAAGGTGAGTCCTTCAGTGAAGGTCTCTTCATAGACGGACGCTATGGCAGTACTCGCGATGCAGGTGTCTCATATCCTCAGTTTACCGAGGGGGAAAACGGAAAGATTTACATGGTTTATGACTATGAACGTCAAGGTGCGGGCGAGATTATCTTTGCCAGCTTCAACGAGAAGGACGTTGAGTGAAATATGTCACTCCGCAAGAATATTTATTACTGGAAGTGCGACTCTCCGCAGTCGGAGGATGATAAGCGCAGTCTTTACTTCAAGGATAAGTACAATATTCCAGGTATTGAACAGCATGTAAAAGATGCCTGTTCGGAATATTTCGGGGATGCCGCCGCCTCCGTCAAGGCAGCCGGATGCGACGGGAATCATTTTGCCTATATAGTCAGCCGTCCCGAAGGCAAATATTTTTTCCGTGCGGATTCAGGCTCGTCGCAGGATGAATATATGCTGGCTGAAGCTGTTTTTATGAAACTGACTGCCGATGCAGGGCTTCCCGTTCCTGAGCTGTATCATACCGATATAAGTATGGAGCGTCATCCTCTCAGGTATCAGATAATGGCACTGGCAGAGGGGCAGGCTTTGAACTACTTCCATAAAAATGGAAGTCTGGATCTGGATTCCATTGCGTCTCAGTTGGGAGAAATTCTGCGACGACTTCATTCAATAAAGCTTGACGGCTTCGGTTTTATGAATACAGATGAGCTGAAAAAAGGAAACACGATCTGTCTGGATTATGCATATAAAGATTATTTTTATAACTGTCTCGACAGACATCTTTTTTATCTGGAATCAAAGTCGCTGCTTGCGTCTTGTGATATCGCGGACATAAAGGCTGTTTTCAAAGATAACGAAAGTCTATTGAAGCTTGAATTCGGTTCACTTGTGCATCGTGACATGGCGCTTTGGAATGTGCTCGGCTTCAGAGAGCGCATTACTGCTGTTATTGATTGGGATGACGCAGTGAGCGGTGATCCGGCTGATGATATCGGCATGCTTGGATGTTTTTATGATTCTGAGTTCATTGAACAGTTATTGCTTTCATATGATCCTGAAGCTAAACTGGGAGCTTCTTTCAGGCGAAGAATCACTCTGCATACTCTGAGGAATATGCTCTGGAAGACCATGATAAGGGATTATATGGGATATTTCGAGCGTGATTCTGAGTTTTTTCTCATAAACAGCGAAAATAAATCCTCCTTGAAGGATTTTACTCTTGGAAAGCTGTTTGCTGCTTTAAATGAGCTGAGGAGGGCTTAATGATGAACTGGCTGAAAGACAAATTTGATCTTGTTCCAGAATTGAAGGGGATATGGCTTGCCTCAGGCTCGCCTGTCGCTGCAGAGCTTGTTCGTTATTCAGGATTTGATTGGGCTCTCATTGATATGGAACACGGGCTGGGGTCTGAGATTGACACATTGAATGCAATCAAGGCTTTAAGTGATTCGTCTGTCTCCGTAATCGTCCGTATTCCGACAGCCTCAGATAAGGGGCTGGTCAAAAAGATGATGGATTACGGAGCTTCCGGGATCATGGCTCCTGCTCTTGGTTCTGAGTCTGAAGCAGAGGCGTTTGTCAGGTCGATGAAATATCCTCCCGAGGGCATGCGCGGGATGACAGCCTCAAGTCGTGCGTCTTCCTATGGCTTTGACTTCAAGAATTATTTTGCCGAAGCAAACAGGAAAAGTGTCGCGATAGTTCAGATTGAGACGCTTGAGGGCCTGGAATCCGTGCGGTCAATTGCAGCCGGGGGTTGATCTGCTTTTTGTAGGACATTCAGATTTGAGCCTGGAACTGGGTTGTTTCGAGAATTTTTCAGATCCTCGTTTTGTCGAGGCTGAGAAGAAGATCCTAGATGCCGCAAAAGAGTTCGGAAAAAAGGCGGGAATGCTCCTCAAATCATCAATGAAAATAGATGAGTACCGAAAAAAAGGATTTTCATTTTTCGCTCTAGGAACTGATGTCGGATGTCTGAAAAGCGCATACGCCAGTCTCCTCAAAGATAATAAATAAAAAAGGTGGATTATTCTATGACTCCTTTAGAAATTGCAGATCTTGCTTTAAGAACTCCCGTAATAAATTCTTCTCCGCTTCCACGTTATTCGTATCAGAATCTGGATTATGGAATGACGATCGGAATCGCAAAAACTAACGGCGGCAGGCTTTGGGCTTGCTGGGTAGGTGGAGGCGACAGTCCAAAAGCTTTCTTTGTGCTGGGTTCCAGTGATGACGACGGGAAGAGCTGGTCGGAGCCTCGTTTTGTCGTGGATATGCATAGTTCCGAATTGCCTGAGCCGATGTCTACTCTGGTCGGAAACTTGTGGACAGATCCTTCCGGACGTCTCTGGTGGTTTCTTGGTCAGTCGATGGGGCAGTATGACGGCAGGGCAGGGGTATGGGCTTCCGTATGCTCGAACCCGGACACTGAAGCTCCTTCATGGTCTGAGCCTGTCCGCATATGGCACGGTTATACTCTCAATAAACCTGTCGTGCTTAAGAGTGGAACTTGGCTGCTCCCCGTTTCGCTCTGGGACAGGAGATTTATAAGCGCTCCCTTTGGAGAGCTTTTCCATGAGCTTGATGATCAGCGTATGGCTCATGTCTTCGCCTCGGTAGATCAGGGGAAAACATGGACTCGCAGGGGCGGTGTTTTGATTCCTGACAGCGAATTCGACGAGCATATAATGATTGAGCGCGAGGACGGCAGTATATATCTGACTGCGCGTACTCATGCTAACGGGATATGGGAATCCGTTTCGAGTGATGAAGGCGCATCGTGGTCAGTTCCACAATATTCCGGGATCTCTAATTGCAGTGCACGTCACCTCATGATTAAGCTGAAGTCGGGACGCGTTCTCCTTGTCAAACACGGCGGGAAAATAGACTCGACTACTGATGTTCGTTCCCATTTATGCGCATTTCTTTCTGAAGACGGTGGACGGAGCTGGAAAGGCTCTCTTCTTCTTGACGAGCGCTCTGCTATATCCTATCCTGACGGTTTCCAGTCTGAAGACGGATATATTTATGTGTCTTACGACAAGAATCGCGCGACGGAGGGAGAAATCCTTATGGCGCGTTTTACTGAGGACGATATTCTGAGCGGTGAATTCAAATCTCCTCGCTCAAGCTCCAAGATGCTCATCAGCAGGCCGCTTGGCATTCGCAAAAACTGAGATTTACAGGCAGAAGACTTTTTGCATGAAAGTCTTTTGCCTTCTTCCTTCCTTCAGTTTATATTTATCCTCGCAATAAAAACAGGATATTATATATGCTTTCTGAATATATTCTTCCGCGGGCGACTCCCGAATCTCAAGGTGTTTCATCATCCGCAGTTCATGAATGGCTTTCTGCTCTTAAAAAGCTTGATTCCGCCCACAGCTACATGATTGTCCGTCATGGACATGTGATATCTGAAGGCTGGTGGAATCCATATTCAAGAGATGTGAGGCATAAGCTCTTTTCTCTCAGCAAAAGTTTTACGTCAATGGCCATAGGGCTGGCTGTGGAAGAGAAACTTCTGAAGCTTGATGATAAGATTCCATCATTTTTTCCAGAGCATCAGTCCAGCTCTCTTGATGAGCGTTTTTCCAGAATGACAGTCCGGCATCTTCTGACCATGAGTTCAGGACATAAATCCTGTGCAATGGATCTAATGGAAAAAGATCCGGACGGAGATTATCTGCGCGGCTTTTTCAGGAGCAGTCCGGATTTTGAACCCGGCTCACGATTCGTTTACAATTCCGGAGCAACTTATATGCTTTCGGCAATAATCACAAAGTTGACCGGTCAGAATCTTGTGGATTATCTTAATCCGCGTCTGCTTCATCCTCTTGGAATACAAAACGCCTTCTGGGATGCCTGTCCAAAAGGGATCAGCCTAGGCGGCTGGGGATTTTATCTTGCAACTGATGAAATCGCTCACTTTTCACAGATGCTCCTTCAAAAAGGGATGTGGAGAGGAAAGCAGCTTGTCCCTGCCCAGTACATCGAAGAGGCAAGTTCATTTCAGATAGACAACTCAATGAATGAGAATCCCGACTGGAAGCTTGGATACGGATTTCAGTTCTGGCGCAGTCAGCATAATTCTTATCGTGCTGATGGCGCGTTTGGTCAATATGGAATTATTATGCCTGAACAGGATATGATTATCGCCATGACTTCCGGAATGAGCAATATGCAGGCCGTGCTTACTCTCATATGGGAGCTTCTGCTGAAAGGCGTTCATGACTCAGCACTGCCGGAAGACTGCAAGGCTGTCAGAAAATTGAATGAGCTTTCGCTTTCACTGTCTATTCCAATTGCGGAGGACTTTGGGGCTCGTCCCGATATTAGTGAGTCTGTTTATCTCATCGAGGACAATCCGGCTTCACTCAAAAAAATTACTCTTGCTTCAAATGCCAGTGGTGTAGTTCTTTGTCTTGAATCGGATGATTATTCTGATCGCATAATTGCCGATTATGGGAAAAACAGAGATGGAATTACTTCCATATACTTTGATCGTCCAAGACGGATTGCTGCCAGCGCAGCCTGGAAATCATCAAATCATCTTGAAGTAGTCTGCGTATATTATGAAACTCCGTTTATTGTAAAGCACAATCTCTATATAGAGGGCGATTCCTTGCGTTTTGAATCATCCTCTAATCTGCGTTTCCGCACAAATGACTGGCCGACGATTTACGGAAAGATGGATCAATGAATCTTTTTCCATCCTATTCCTATCTTACGGCGTGAGCGCGGCATATTGAATTGATGGTGTCTCTCAGTATCTCGACATTCGGCTTGCTGATGTATGAATCGACGCCTACTTTCTTGCATTTCTCTATCATCTGCTCATTGATAAGCGATGAGAAGGCAAGTATCGGGACATCCTTGATTTGGAGTGTTTCCTTGATGTTTTTACACAGAGCAAGTCCATCCATCTTAGGCATTTCAATGTCAGTAACGATGATGTCCAGATAGTTCGCAACGGACTTGTTTTCCTTGAGCGCCTGATTCTTCATGTCTTTCAGAAACTCAAAGGCAAGCTCTCCGTTGTCGAAGGAGCCTTTTATGTTGAAACCAGCTTTTTTCAAGCTGTCGGTCATGTGGTTGCGGACAAATGTAGAATCTTCGGCAATGATCAGTGAAAGCGGACCTTTTTCCGGATTTTTCTGTTCCGGCGCAACGGACAGTTCTTTCTGAAAGCCTGCGTCGGGATTGATTTCAGCAACAATCTGCTCCAAGTCGAGAATCAGGATTTCTTTTCCTTCGACATTTATTGATCCGGTAAATGATGAGACAAAACCTTCGAGGAATGCAGTGAGCGGCTGAAGCTGCTTCCATGAGATTCGGTGAATGCGGTTAACTCCGTCGATGAGAAAGCCGTTGGTTGTGCGGTTGAATTCTGTAACCAGAACAAGAGGCTCGCTGCTTTTATCTGAGTCTCCGTAGTCAAGGGCTTTTCTGAGATCGATAAGCGGAATTGTCGTGTCGCGGAAAAGGAATAGCCCCTGAACAAAAGGATGTGCCTGAGGAACGCTGGTAAGCAAATCCTGATTGAATTGCATTATCTGCTTGACTTTGACAACATTTATTCCGAAGCTTTGAGTTCCTAGATAAAATTCAATTATTTCAACTTCGTTCGTTCCGCTTTCAAGAAGTATGCCTTGATTTTCCAGTTTTTCGCTCATCCTGATATCTCCCCTGTGCAGATTTTAATCAGTTTACTTACTAAATATACTTGCAGGGATAAAAAACAATCTGAAAAATATAAAATAAACAGAATTGTATTGATGCTCATAAAAATCAAATCCAGACTCCAGCGATTTTCTCTCCGCAGAAGCCGCAGTTTGAGCCTTTCATTGTTTTTCTTGTGACCTTAAATGCAAGTCTTTCGACAATGGCTTGGCCGCATTTGGGACAATAAGTATTGTTGCCGTCATGGGGCGCGAGATTGGTTATATAGACATATTTCAAGCCGGACTCCAGACCGGACTGTCTGGCCTCCTCCATTGTTTTTCTTGGAGTCGGAGGCAACTTGCGGAGTCGGTAGTGAGGAGTGAAGCGTGATATGTGCCACGGAGTATCTGCTCCGAGATTGTTATATATCCATTTTGCCAGTGACTTGATGCCTTCTCGTGAATCGTTGTATTCCGGCACTATCAAGGTTATGACTTCAAGCCATTTGCCGGACTCTCTGATTTTTAATAGTGCATCCAGTACCGGCGTGTTGTGAACGCCCGTGAGTTTCAGATAGCTGTCATCGTCGTGGGCTTTTAAAGTAACTGCAAAGGCATCTGTCCTTTTTATATATTCTTTCAGCGGTTCCGGATTTATATAGGCACCGGTGCAGGCTATGACCGGGATTTTCAACGCCTTGGCGGTATCGGCCAGTTCAAAGAAGTATTCCGGCTGACAAGAGATATCTGTGTATGTGAGTGTAAGACTCTTTACGTTCTTTTCGCGCAAGGCTTTAGCTACGTTGAGGTCTATGGCTTTGACTTGGTCTGGAGAAGCTTGCGCCAATTCAAAATTCTGACAGTAAAGGCACTCCATGTTACATCCTGCTGCACCTGTTGACATTGTGTCCGTGCCTGACATGAAATGATAGAGTGGACCTCGCTCCACCGGTTCAAAATTAACAATACAGGGCTTATTGTATCCGATTGCAAACAGTTTACCGTTTATATTTTTCCGTGTCCGGCAAAAACAGAGTTTTCCCTTGTCTATCTCTATTGCGCGCGGACAGAGCAGGCATCTTATTTTGCCATTAGGCAGTTTTTCATAAAACATTGCTTCTTTCATTTCCGGAGCATCGGCGGAAAACAGATTAGGGGACAAAACTCCGAATGCAGCGGCTCCGGCGGCGCTTTTGGCAAGGAGCATAAGTGCTTCGCGGCGGGAACAGGAAAATGAGAACTCTATGTCTTTCATATTCTATGTCTGCCATTTTTGTAATTGTTTTCTCTTTATCTACTTGTCAAAACGTAAAAAAACGAGCTTTATTGTCTTTGGGACTATATGGATACGCTTATTAAGGGAATTTTATTTCAGAGAAGACTTGAAAAGCTTCCTATATTATGTAGATTTCCTCTAAAGAATAAAGGATATTAAAAAATAAACAAAAAGCAAGGAGGATCCAATGCAATTTTCAATAGCGTTGGTGTGTTACATTGGGGTAATGATATTGGCTTTGGCCGGGATGTTCTACTGTGCAAAAAAACAGAAGCAGAATCCTAATGTCCAGACATATGCTATCATCTGCCTTCTTTTTGTTCTGGCATCAGCTGTCGGCGTATTTGTCGAAACAGGTGTTTTCGGCGGCTCAAGCGCATCTAAGAAATTGATTGCCAACGAGATCAGATATGCCAGGTCTGGAGCCTTTGTAATAGGTGATTATCTTGGAAAGAAGTTCCCGGGCGCTCAGGTGCTTATCATAGTCAATGCCGATTATGACAAAAACGAACACATGAAGAAGATCAACGAAGGTCTTCTTGAAGGTCTTGGCGCTACTGTTAAGATTCTTGCACAGGCTCCTCTTGAACCCCCGAAGCCTGCTCCCGGCGCTGCTCCTCAGGAGTATGTTCCAATGGAAGCATATATGACAGCTGAGCGTTTTGATGCAATTCTTGACAAGTATCCTACAGCTACTCTTGTTATTTCGACAATCGGGCTTCCTTATAATGTCGGAGAAATGAAGCTTTGGGGAAAACCTGAGGCACAGCGTCCCAAGCTTGCTCTTCTTAACGGAGATGTTCACAGTCTTGGTGCCGCAATTGCCTCCAAGGCTATTGTTGCCGCTGTTGTCGGTTCTCCCGAAGCCAAATATTCTGATGCTGCGGCTCCGGCAGATCCGCAGGAAGCTTTCAAGCAGCGCTATCTGCTTGTAACTCCTGAAAACGTTGAAGCGACTGCAAGCAAATATCAGAGTCTCTTTGCGCGCTGATATCTTTTTGTCGCAATGCTGTCCGGAACTTGTTTTCCGGACTTGAAAAAATAATTATGAAAAAGCCGGAGCAGCATCAAACTGCTCTGTCTTTTTTTACACCCATAGAGATTTGAATTTTTTCCCGGAGGTATGGTATGGCTGAAAATGAAGATTTTAATTCGATAATGCGCAATTTTACTCCTCGTGCCAAGCATGTTCTTGTACTGGCTCAGAAAGAGGCGGAGCGCTTTAATCACGATTATGTAGGCACGGAACATCTTCTTCTTGGCATTATTGCTCTTGGCGAAGGTGTCGCTGTTTCTGTTCTGAAATCAATGGGACTAAACCTTGACAATCTCAGAATAGAAGTTGAAAAACAGTCGGGAACAGGCGGTCAGACAAAACTTGAAGGTCCGCCGCCT
>JAKJHH010000050.1:0-6252 GCA_022703965.1 Verrucomicrobiota bacterium | reverse complement strand
ACTCCCCGTCTTAAAAAGATTCTTATTCAGGCGGCTTATGAAGCCAAGTCCATGAATTACAGCTTCATAGGTACTGAACATCTACTTCTCGCCCTTCTCAGGGAAGGGGAGAGTGTCGCTGCTCAGATACTTAGAAACATGAAAGTGGATGCGGATAGAGTCCGCAAAGAGATTATCAAGGCTCTTGATCCTAACTATCTGCCTGAATCCGATGAAAATTCAAAATTCAAGAGTTCTTCGGAACAGGCTTCCGCAAGTCAGACTGCTGCTCCTCAGGAGGAGACTCCTCTAAACGCTCTCAGTGCTTTCGGTCGAGATCTTACCGAAATGGCAAGAAAAGGACAGCTTGATCCTGTAATAGGACGTAAGAACGAAATTGAAAGAGTCGTCCAGATTCTCTGCCGCAGAACCAAGAACAATCCTGTTCTCATTGGAGAAGCAGGAGTGGGTAAAACAGCTATCCTTGAAGGTCTTGCGCAGGCTATAGCATCAGGTTCGGTTCCTGAGATTCTCAGAGAAAAGCGCATCTTTGCTCTTGATCTGCCGCTCATGATTGCAGGTACCAAATACAGAGGCCAGTTTGAAGAGAGAATAAAGGCTGTCATAGATGAAGTCCGCAACTCGAAAAAAGTTATCCTTTTCATTGATGAATTGCATACGATTGTAGGCGCAGGCGGCGCGGAAGGTGCTATGGATGCTGCTAATATAATCAAGCCGGCTCTTTCCAGAGGCGAACTCCAGTGCGTGGGGGCTACAACTCTTGATGAATATCGGAAAGGCATTGAAAAGGATGCTGCTCTTGAAAGACGCTTTCAGCCGGTTATTGTCGAACCGCCGTCTATTGAAGATGCCATCAAGATTCTTCAGGGACTCAAGCCCTGTTATGAAAAGCATCATAATGTAAAATATTCAGACGCGGCAATATACGCTGCCGTCAAACTTTCCGACCGCTATATAAGCGGACGTTTTCTGCCGGACAAGGCTATTGATATAATGGACGAGGCGGGAGCCCGTTCCAGAATTATTGATGCGCCTCCGCCGCCGGATCTCAGCCGTCTCAGAGACGAGTTGGAACAGGTTACAAAAGAGAAGGAAAAAGCGATCGCCGAGCAGTCTTTTGAAAAGGCTGCTTCAATACGCGATGAAGAGCGTAAACTCAAAAGTGAAATTGAGAAGCTTCAGGAAGACTGGAAGCAGCAGAATGCCGGAAAGCCGACAATCATAGATGTTCCGGATATACTTCTTGTAGTTTCCAAACTCAGTGGAGTTCCTATTCACCAGATGGAAGAAGGCGAAAGCGCAAGACTTCTCAGAATGGAAGAAGAATTGGAGAAGACTGTTATCGGACAGTCTGAAGCGGTTCAGACCATTTGCCGTGCTCTCAGACGTTCACGTGCGGACTTGAAAGATCCTAAACGTCCTATCGGATCATTTATATTCCTAGGTCCGACTGGTGTAGGTAAGACCCTTCTTGCAAAGGCTTTAGCTGAATTTATGTTCGGTGATGCCGATGCTCTTATTCAAGTCGATATGTCCGAATATATGGAAAAATTCAACGTAAGCCGTCTTGTTGGTTCGCCTCCGGGCTACGTCGGTCATGGAGAAGGCGGAGAGCTTACTGAGAAAATACGCCGCCGTCCCTATTCAGTGGTTCTTTTCGATGAAATCGAAAAGGCTCATCCTGATATCATGCATGTACTTCTTCAGGTTCTTGAAGAAGGCAAGATAACTGATACACTGGGACGTCGTGTGGATTTCAGAAATACAGTTATAATCATGACAAGCAATCTTGGTGCGGAACAGCTCGCCAAAGGCGGTGTTCTCGGCTTTGAGACCGGAAATAAGGCGGAGTCCTTTGAGAAGACCAAGGATCGTCTCATTGAAACTGCAAAAAAACGTTTCAAACCTGAATTCATCAACCGCCTTGATGAGATTGTAGTTTTCCGTCAACTGGATCGTCAGGATCTTGTCCGCATCGTGGAAGTCGAACTTGATAAAGTGAAGAAACGACTCAAGGATCAGGGATGGGAACTGGATCTCGAACCGGCAGCCGTCGATTTCCTGATAGAGCGCGGCTTCCAGCCGGAATACGGAGCGCGTCCATTGCGCCGCGCCATCGAGCGCTATCTTGAAGATGCTCTTGCAGAAGATATTCTGCGTGGATACTTCAAGAAGGCCAGCATTATTCATGTGAAGGCCGATAATCAGAAGCTTGTTTTCTTCCCGGATTCCGACGACATTACTCTGCCTTTCCAGACCGGAGCGGCAGCGGAGACGAAATCTGCAAAAACAGTCGAAGAGCCTGTAAAGACAGAAGATGCCGCCGAGCCGGAAGTTAAGGCTCCAAAGCGCAAGCGCAGTAAAAAAGGCGAGTGACTCATGGCTTCTGATGAGATATTTGAAGTAGTTGATGAAAATAACAATGTGATAGGTACTGCATTGAGAAGAGAATGCCACGGCGATCCCTCTCTCATTCATAGAACAAGTCATGTCGCTGTTTTTCATCCTGACGGAAAACTTCTTCTTCAGAAGCGTTCCATGAAAAAAGACGTTCAGCCCGGTCGTTGGGATACCGCTGTCGGCGGGCATCTGATGCCGGGCGAGACCTTCGCTCTCGCCGCAAGACGTGAAGCAGCCGAAGAGATCGGTCTGCCTTCTTCTGTTCCTCTTAAATATCTGTTTGAGATGAAAATAAGGAATCAGATTGAATCGGAAAACACAGCTGTTTTTATGGCGGTTTATACTGGTCCATTCAAGTTTCCTGAAGAAGAGATCGATGAATTGCGTTTCTGGGCCGCAACTGAGTTGAAAGAAATGCTTGACATTGATTCAGAAGAGTTCACTCCGAATTTGAAAGTGGAAATCAGAAAACTCCTTGAGGCCGCTTTTCTAAAATGAATTTTCTAAGCGACAGAAATTCCCCGTTTCGTCAGTCTCTCGGACGTTTCCGCTCCGACAAGCTTGCCGTCCTGGGGCTCGCCGGAATTCTTTTTATAGTTCTGATGGCTCTTTTTGCGCCCTTGCTTGCCAACGGACGTCCTTTTATTCTGATCTCGGAAGGAGCCTGGTCTTTTCCTGCTCTCAGGTATGTGTTTGCTCCGGATACCAGTGAAATACTGGTCGAGAAACTTTTTAATTTTTGTATGATCTGGCTGCCGCTTATTCTTTTAACTTTCCTGCTTCCTTTTCTGGTAAGATGGCGGAAAATAATTTTTATATTATCCGGATTGCTTCTTCTCATTCCATTTTTTGCTGTTTCTCCGCGAATGGATAAAACTGATTGGCGCATGGAGACAAGGGCTGTTCAAGCAAAACCTTTTGTAGTTTTTGCGCCTGTGCCGTACGGCCCTTATGAGATAGTCGGAACTCCCTATGAAAAGCCTTCTGGACGACATCTATTTGGAACGGATCAGATTGGTCGAGATGTGTTATCCAGAATGCTCTATGGAGCCAGAATCTCGCTGGCGGTCGGACTTCTAGCCACCGGCATTTCAATGTTGATCGGGATTCTTACGGGGATGGCGGCAGGCTATTACGGCGGACGTATTGATATGATACTCATGAGAATCGTTGAAATCCAGATATGTTTTCCGACCTTCCTGCTTCTTTTGATCCTGATGTCGATATTGCTTGAGTACAAGTTCAAACAATCCATTCTTCTTGTAATCGCAGTGCTGGGATTCACCGGCTGGACGGGCTTGTGCCGTCTTGTCAGAGGAGAGGTTTTGAAGCAGCGTTCAATGGCCTATGTACAGTCCTGTGAATCTCTTGGAGTACCTGTTTGGCGGACTATGTTCTTTCATCTTTTGCCGAATGTTACGGCGCCGATCATTGTATCCTTTACATTCGATGTAGCCGGAGCTGTAATGGCGGAAAGCGGTCTGAGTTTTCTTGGCTTCGGTGTGAAAGCTCCTACGGCAAGCTGGGGAGAACTTCTCCGACAGGCATTTCCAGATCCGTTTACATACTGGCATCTAACATTGTGGCCAGGGATTGCATTATTTATCACCGTACTGGCATTCAATTTTGCGGGGGAGGGCGTGCGGCGCGTTCTTGATCCCAAATCGGCTAATGAATAAAAATCATGATGAAGAGTCTCTTTTTCTTGAAAAGATTACAAACAGCATTTAATGTCACTCGTCTTTCTTCTGATCAAAGCTTTCATGGAGGGGTCTATGAATAACTTGTTTAAATCTCTGTTGTTGATTGGCATCTTGTTGTTTGTGCCGCCGTTTCTTCCTGCTCAGGGAAAGAAAGGACAGGAGACTGAAGTCAAGCTCGGAGCTCTTTTGCTTTCTGATGCCGATTCTTTTTCCACTTCGGAGTCCTGCCGTGTGCTTTTGCGCATGGCTGAAAAGGATGTAAATGAGTATGCCGAGAAAAGCGGTATGAAACAGCGTTTTCGGATTCTGGAGGAGAATGTTGCCTCGCCGGATGAGGCCGTCAAGGCTGTGGAGCGTCTGGCTGCCAAAGGAGTTACTTTTGTGGTGGGGCCTGCCAATAGCGGAGAGTTGACGGCAATTAAGCATATGGCGCTTGAACGGAATGTGATTTTTGTTTCACAGGCAAGTACATCTGTAACTCTTGCTATTCCGGATGATGGTATATTCAGGCTTGTTCCGAACAATCGCAGTCAGGCGGATGCTATTTTAAAATACTGTGAGAACAAACGTTTCAAAGTCATACTGCCAATATGCAGAACGAGTGTCTACTCAGAGGATCTCTTAAATGAGCTGCGTTCTTGCTCATCAGGAATGGGGAATCTCGTGCGGATTGAAGAACCTGTGACATACCCCGGTTCCATGTCCGATTTTTCATCCTTGCTGCTGGCTGTGAAAAATAAAATTGCCAAACTCAGCGAGCACAACTCTCTGGATGACATCATTATTCTGACTGTCTCGTATGACGAGGTGTCGATCATGATGGAGCAGGCGCATGCATATCCTCTGCTAGCTGCGGTCTCCTGGTTCGGGCCTGACAGTGTAGCCTTATGCAGTTGCGTTGTTCGTAGCAGTGTAGCGTCTGCTTTTGCGGAAAAAGTTAACTTTACCTGTTCCGCCTTCGGTGTCGAACGCAATGTTTACAACGAAGCTTTTTTCAAAAGAGCTGAAGCCATACTGAAGCGTACGCCTGAGGCTGATGCTGTGATTGCGTATGACATCGTATGGATTATTGCCAGAATGTATGAAAGCAAAGGAGCAAGTCTTTGTGATTACAGGTCGCTGAAAAATGCTTTTGGCGAAACAGCTGAAACATATTCAGGCATAAGCGGCTGGACTAAGCTTGATGAAAACGGAGATCGCAAATACAGTTTTTATGATTTCTGGTCTATCCGAAAACTTGCCAAAGGAACATATGAGTGGTATTGTTCTGGACATTATAAAGGTGCCGACACAAACAAGCGCAGTTTTTTAATGTTTTATCAGTAACTAAATACATCAGGACTATGTATGGTAGCTTTGTTAAGAAGTTTCGTATTAATCACTACTTGTTTAGGAGCGGCTTTCGATCTGATAAGTATCAGTCAAGCCTTACTTTTAATAGGGATAGTGGTAACACAAGAGTCGAGCATTATATCAGTGATAATCATTGTTTTAGCATTCTGCTTTAACGGTGTGTCCACGGCGATAGTATGCTTAATATTATTGATCGTTTATACACATGCGGTCAATATCGATTTAGAACATGACCTGGCCGAGTTTAAAAATGATGTCTAAAAGCATTTTATCGTCGTTGATTTTTCTGGGACTTGCCGCGCTTTTGAACGGAGCTGGAATTCCTGTGGCTCTGACAGATGTTAGAGGAAGCGGTGATTTGACAGAAACGGCTTCAATTACGAGTCAATTGCTTCAGGCGGAACTTTCAAATTCATCTTCAATTCTTCTTGTTGAGCGGAAACAGCTTGATACCTTGATTTCAGAGCAGTCATTGGGACAGCAGGGAATGCTTGCGCCGGAAACCGCTCAGAAACTAGGGAAAATACTAGGTGTTAAATATTTTTGCAGCGGCGCGCTCTCAAAAAACGGAGAAAAAACTCTTGCAATAGTCAAGATTACTGATGTGGAGACCACACTCAGCAAAACTGCTTATGTAACGTTGAAGTCACGCTCTGACGCAGAGGAGGCGGCATCCGGCCTTGCCTCGAAAATCGAAAAACTTATTCTTCAGATGGAGACCGAGCGCAAAAATCTGGATTCTCAAAAGACCGACGATGTAAAGAAAATTCCGGAAAACTGGAAAAAGCCTGTTGTG
>JAKJHH010000004.1:23682-52495 GCA_022703965.1 Verrucomicrobiota bacterium | reverse complement strand
AGACTTCACGCAGTTTAAACTCGTGAAAAATTAAACCTTTCTTCGATACCGAAGTGGAAAATTATCATAGGAGATTATAATGATACGAGGCAATCTGATACATCCGCAGATACTTGAGGCATTGGCAAGTTCCGGACATTTCTCAAGAGTTCTGATTTCGGACGGCAATTTTCCGGCAGCTACAATATCGAATCCAGCGGCAAAAAAAGTCTTTCTGAATCTCGCGCCCGGCATGCTGACAGTGACAGACATTCTGAAAGTCATCAATGAAGCCGTACCATTTCAGGAGGCAACCGTAATGCTGCCGCCCGAGCCTCAGGCGCTGCATCAGGAATATCTTGATATACTGCCTCAGGGAATATCTTTCAGACAATTGCCGCGAGCCGAATTCTACGAGGAAATACGCTCGCATCATACCTCGCTTGTCATTGTTTCAGGAGACAAACGTCGTTTTGCGAATCTGCTTCTGACCATAGGAGTTGTACGCTTCGACTAACCAGCCGCAACCAAAGAAGGTCTGTAGACCTTCACCCAAGTAATGCGCTCCAGCTTCGCTCAGCGCACGGGAAGAATCTGAAATCGGGTAGCGACGGCAGTCCATTGCCGTCGAATCCTTAAACGCTAAACGCTTGAAGCAATGGGAAGGGAAGCCGTCAAGGGACTGACGGCACTACCCGTCAAATGTCCCTCAAAAATGAAAAAATCTTGTTAAAAAAACAAGAAGTTGACGGATAGTAGTACAGATCCATCCAGAGATTGATCCGGATTTCTTTTATTAACAGGCTTACCCGGCTTCGCAAGAGAAATCCGGATTTTTTTATTTCCTGAAAAATACCGTTGATTTTCCGCTCATAAATGATATCTGTAAAAGCTCTTAACGAGGGGGTTTTATGAAGCGGATTTTTCTTTGGCTGTGCAGCATGATACTAGCACTGTCTATTTCAGCAAAAGATGACAACGAACTGAAACCCGGCAAGGAAGTCAACCTGCCGGAATACGGAATCAAATTCAAACTGTTCAAGGATTTTGAACAGACTCCGATGCCTCTTGCCTCTGCCATGGGCACTCTGAAAGATGAAGCGAAGACGCCGGTCTTTCACATTGAAGAATTATTCCTTGCCGATCAGAGCGTCGGCTACTGGACTCGAGGCAACAGTAAAATATATCTCGGAATGCTCAGTCTTGATCCAACTACCCTAAAAGGAGTATATAAGGATTACACCACTAAGGAAGTCTTCAAAGAGTGGAAAAGCGAACAGAGCGCTTCCGTTGAATGGACAAAGGAAAATCTGGAAATCTGGGCGGCTCGCTTCAGCCGCTCAAGTTCAGCACAATCTTCCGCCGGCATAAGCGGACAAAGTTTTGCAGCTGAATTCTTTTCCTTGAAGTACAGCTCGGAAGACGGCGAAAAAAAGGAGCTCTACATATTTAAAAATCTCAAAGATTCCTCCCGTCGTTTCGCTCTCCTTTATGTCATGGATCAAAAGACCGCGAATTCGCAATCCTACTCAAAAGCATTGAAAAACTCTGTCGCAAGTTTTGTTTTCTTTCCTCCAAAGCAGCCACAGCAGAACTCTGAAACGAAAAAACAGCTCAATATTCCGGGCGGCAAAAAAAGCGAGGAGAACAAGAGTGCCGAATACCTCGAAAGTCGTGAAAAGGTTCTAAAAAGCATCAAGGACAACAAAAACTGGTGGTACATCGATGCAGACGATTATATCATCGTCTCTAACATGGAATCCAAACAGTTTGCGGGCGAGATTCAAAAGGAGCTAACAGTTCTGCATTCTGTCTATGACGACTATTACAAGCCGGAAAAAGCGGTCAACTCGGTGAGCGTGGCTAGAATCTTCAACAAACGCGACGAGTATCTTGCATACGCAGGTCAGGATATGGAATTCTCGGCTGGTCTCTGGGATCCCTCAAAGGAAGAACTGCTGGTCTCGCCTCCCGACAAAAGCGCAGGCAAGAAGGAAAAGAAAGAAAACATCATCAATATCATCCAGCACGAAGGTTTTCATCAGTATCTATATTATGCGACAGGAAAAAATCACGCGCATCTCTGGTTCAATGAAGGCAACGCCCAGTTCTTTGAGCATATGGACATCAAAGGTCTCGGCAAATATCAGGCAAATTTTGATAAGGACGATCTGGAAACCTTGAAAAAAATGATGGAGTCCGGCACTCTCGACATCGCCCGTCTGGTCAAAATGGACCGCAATACATTTTATGCCGAAAACAGAAGCATCATGCACGAGAACTATGTCGCCAGCTGGGGACTTGTCTATTTCATTCTGAAGGGCTCGCCCATGATGAAGGGAAAGGAAGCTTATCCGCAAATTCTTGAGCGCTATTATAAAACTCTCTCTGAAACAGGCAATCCGGACAAAGCGAATGCCGCAGCCTGGAACGGAGTCGATATCCCTGCCCTGCAAAAAGATATGGAAGCCTTCTGGAAAAGCAACTCCTTAGTCTCCCGCTCCCTCCGCTAAGCAGGCAGGCGCGACGCCTGCACCCTAGCAATGCGCCTCAACTCCGTTTGGCGCACGGAGGGAATGTCAAGCAGTTCAGAGAATTGAAGGGTATTCAAAGCGTCTGGAAAAAAATGGGAAAACAAGCTGAAAATCTGTATTTATTCTAAAGAGGTGCTATATTAATTCCTTAAGTGTAAAGAACAATCACGTTCAAGTTTTAAGGAAGAGAAATGAAAAGCATCCCGAAGTACAGAAATCCGGAGCGCGTAAATCTGGAGAACAGGCAGTGGCCCGATAAGGTCATCAGCTCGTCCCCGGAATGGTGCTCTGTCGATCTCAGAGACGGCAATCAGGCTCTGCCTATGCCGATGAACCCGGTTAAAAAACTGGAATACTTCAATCTCCTCCTTAGCCTTGGATTCAAGCAGATAGAAGTCGGCTTTCCCTCGGCATCGCAGGATGATTTTGATTTCATCCGCTCCCTGATTGAGAAAAATTGCGTGCCGGACGGAGTGAGGATTTCAGTACTCACACAGGCGAGAAAGCATCTTATCGACAAGACCGTCGAATCGCTGAAAGGCTGCAAAGAAGGAATACTCCATCTTTATGTGGCAAGTTCCGACCTGCACGGACGCATCGTTTTCGGAAAAGACCGCGAAGGCGTAAAGAAAATGGCCGTCGAAGGTACGAAAATGGTTGTAGAGGCACTCGAAAAGGCTGGACTCAAGGGAAAAATCGGATACGAATTTTCGCCCGAGGAGTTTACCGACAGCGACATAGATTTTGCTATTGAACTCTGCGCAGCTGTGAAAGAAGCCTGGGGAAAATCTCCCAAGGCAGATTTCATAGTCAATCTGCCCGCGACAGTGGAACGCAGACCGCCTTATCAGTATGCGGACATGATAGAATATTTCTGCCGCAAGTATCCTTATACTGCGGAAACTACAATAAGCGTACATGCCCACAACGATCAGGGCTGCGCGGTGGCGGCGACTGAAATGGCGCTCATGGCAGGAGCGGAACGCGTGGAAGGAACACTCTTCGGACACGGAGAGAGAACCGGAAACGTGGACGTCTGCACGCTTGCGCTGAATCTCCAGTCACGCGGAATTGATACAGGACTTGATTTTTCGGATATGCCGAGAGTCGTCAAAGTGGTGGAAAGCATGTCGGGAATCGACGTGCATCCTCGTCATCCCTATGCGGGTCAGCTCGTTTTCACGGCATTTTCAGGATCGCATCAGGACGCGATCCGGAAGGGAATCGACCACAAGGACGAGTCGGCGGAAATCTTCGGACAGGCCTGGAAAGTACCTTATCTGCACATAGATCCGGCAGATCTCGGACGTCAGTATGAAAAGCTGATAAGAATAAACAGCCAGTCCGGCAAGGGCGGAGTTGTTTACATACTTGAGCACGAATTCGGCATATTCCCGCCGAAGGGAATGCATCCTGAAATCGGAGATATCGCTCAGGCTTGCGCCGAAAAGAAGGGCGACGAAATCGGAGCCGCTGAACTCGAAGCAGCTTTCAGAGAGACTTTTGTGAATATCAAGGGCCCGTTCTCGCTGCTCAAATTCACAAGACTCAACAGCAACGAAGACGACGAAAGCGCGGATGATTCGGAAGTAAAAGTCCGCCTCTCTGTGAAATATAACGAAGAAGTCTATCAGCTCGAAGGATGCGGAAACGGTCCGATCTCGGCAACAGTACACGCGATAAGAGACTCGGGCAAGCTCTATGACTTTAAGCTTGAGGACTTTTCGGAAAAGACTCTCGGAAACAATGCTGACGCGAAAGCAATGGCCTTTGTCGGAATCCGCAGAAAGGAAGACGACAAGCTGATTTACGGAGTCGGAGAACATTCAAATATAGATCAGGCAGCGATATTCGCAGTCTTTTCAGCAATAAACAGGGCTGCCGCGGCAGCCTGTAAATAATACAGGATTCCAGAAAATATGAAATTCAAGCATGTATGCATGATCGTGCTGGCCATACTGGCCATACATGGAGTAGTGATTTACTTCATGTTCTCAGGCAAGAAGCATGAGGAACCCAAGGAAGCTGTTCCGGAACAGCAGGGAGCTGTCGCAGGAACAGGAACCGAACCGGGCAAACTCGCACCGGGTCTCCCTCCTGCACCTCAGGCCAAAATGCATGAAAGCCCGCTCTTCGGCAAACCCTTCAACTATGCGAATGCTGTAAAGGGAAACATTCCTGCCATACCCGACAGCGATAAGGCCAAGAGCGGAATTCTGGTTGACCTAGGAACAAGAGAAGTCCTCTGGGCAAAAAATCCGCAGAGTCCGACGCCTATCGCATCAATGACAAAGATGATGACGACACTGGTGGTCTTCGAGGAAATGGAAAAGAGCGGTGGCAAAATCACACTGGACAGCTCTGTCAAAGTTTCGCGCGCGGCAATGGCGATCGGCGGAAGTCAGGTCTACCTTGACCCCAAGGAAACATTCCCGCTCCGTGATCTCATGAAAGCAGTGGACATCAAAAGCGCAAACGATGCGGCCTATCTTGTCGCGGAATTTGTCGGCGGCGGCGATGTAATGTCCTTTGTCACCAAAATGAACGAAAGAGCCAAAGAGCTCAAGATGCCCGGAACAACATTTTTCAATCCCCACGGATTGCCCGGCAAGACAGCCGCAACGGACAATGTAAGCAGTCCCGAAGGCATGGCTATACTGGCGGAACACCTGATCGACTATCCGCAAGTCATGGAATGGGCTTCAACATGGATAGCCGACTTCCGCGAAAAAGGAAGCAAGGGCTATGTTATGCTGACAAATCACAATCACATGGTTCCCGGCGGCAAAAATGAATGTCCCGGCGTTGACGGCCTGAAGACAGGCTTCATCAACCGCTCGGGCTTCTGCATCACAGTCACATGCAAAAGAAACAACAGACGTCTTGTCGCGGTTGTGACAGGTTTCCCGTCCTACAGGGAACGTGACGCATTCATCAAGAAGCTTCTCGACTGGGGCTACAATCCTCAGCTCTTCAAAGCTCAGGCGGCACCTGCCAAAAAAGCGGCGGCAACTAGCGGAACAAAGAAACCAGCAAGTCAGCCTGCCTCAAAAACTCCGCCGAAGAAGCCTGCTAAAACAGATAAGGCGAACTGAGAACAATGGATAAGGCAAAATTCGATACTCTTTCAAAACTCTCTTTCGAGGCCGCACTCGAAAAGCTGGAGGAAATCGTGGAGAAAATGGAGGAAGGACGCCTTCCGCTGGACTCCATGATTGAACATTTTGAAGAAGGCAGTGCTCTTTCGGAAATATGTTCATCCAAGCTTGAGAAACTGGAAAGAAAAATCGAAATTCTGGTCAAAAATTCCAAGGAAGGCCTCCCAGTCTGGAAGGACTTTGAAGCAGAACCGCAAAAAGTAGCCAAAGCACCGTCCTCCAGAAGCAGTGCTGGCGCAACGGACAGCGACAGCGCCCTTTTCTGAAAACTCCTGAAAGGGAACTAGCCTTGACAGATAAAAACTCACAGAAAACGCCGCTCGTTGTAGAGCTGAACGATAAACTGGAAAATCTTGTAGAATTCCTTGTTCCGATACGGACATTTCTGGTTTTTCTGTCCAGTGTCCTTACAATAGCGCTGTCCATGCTGCTGGCGTTCTACTTCCGCTTCGACTTCTCATTTCCTGCCAAAGAGATAAGTTCTCTGGAAAAAGTTCTTGTGGCGGCAGTCATCATTAAACTTATTGTTTTCCTGATCTTCAGGCTTTATGAAGGGATGTGGCGCTTTGTCAGTATCTCAGACCTCTTGAAGATTCTTTACGCTAATCTGCTTGCCAGCGGTCTGCTGACGCTCTGCGTGCTTGTCCTGCACAAAAGCTACTTTCATGGCTTTGCGAGAACGGTGCTTGTGATAGACTTCCTTCTCTGCTTCCTTCTGATGTCAGGCAAACGCGTCGCTGTCCGTGTTGTAAGGGAATCCGCCGCAAAAGCATCGGGAGAGCGCAACATCAGAACTGCCATAGTCGGAAACGCTGAAAATATAAACAGTCTGATTCAGGCATTCGTCAATGTTCAGGACAAACGTAAAATTGTAGGAGTCCTCTGCGGAGACGAAGGAATAGGACGTTCCATCAGAGGAATTCCCGTCTTCGGACACCCAGACAGCGCGGCAAAATGCGCGGCAAAACACAAGGTATCCGAACTTCTGCTCCTGCCCCCCTACTCCGCCCCCGCTAACATCAAAAGACTCATGGACGAACTTGAAGAGCGTCAAGTCAAATGCGAACTCAGAATGCTGCCGGATTACTCGGAAATAGCCTCCGGGAAAATCAATGTTTCCTATATCAAGGAAGTTGAAATAGAAGACCTGCTAGGCAGAAAGCCTGTAAAACTGGACAGAACCGATGTTGCGGCCTTCGTCAAAGGTAAAAATGTAATGGTCACGGGAGCCGGAGGAAGTATCGGCTCGGAACTCTGCTCCCAGCTTGCCTCCTACAAACCGGAAAAACTCCTGCTCTTTGAACTCTCGGAATTCAACCTCTACACTATCAGCATGAAACTGACAGAAGCGTTTCCGGAACTGAAAATCATAAACATCATCGGCGATGTCCGCTGTCCGTCCGATCTCGAAAGAGCGATAAAAAATCACAATATCAATGTCATATACCATGCAGCAGCCTACAAGCACGTTCCGCTGATGGAGGAAAATCCTTCAATGGCCTTCCTGACAAATGTCTGCGGAACAGCAAATCTCGCGGAAACGGCGGAAAAATATGGAGTCGGACGACTTGTCTTCATCTCGACAGACAAGGCAGTGCGGCCGACTAGCTTCATGGGCTCAACCAAGAGGATAGCGGAACGCTGTCTGCTTGAGCGCAAGGAAAGCGGAACTGAATTCGTTGTTGTCCGCTTCGGCAACGTCCTTGGCAGTAGCGGAAGCGTAATTCCGCGCTTCAAGGAACAGATCAGAAAAGGCGGTCCGGTGACTGTCACATCGGAAAACATGGTACGCTTCTTCATGTCCATACCCGAAGCAGTCGACCTTGTTCTTCAGGCCGGAGCCATAGGCAGAGACCGCGACATCATGGTGCTCGAAATGGGCGAACCTGTGCGCATATACGACATGGCCAAAAAGATCATTGAACTTTCAGGTTTCATTCCCGGCAAGGACATCGAAATAAAGCTCACGGGACTTCGTCCCGGCGAAAAGGAGTACGAAGAACTTCTGACCGATGAGGAAAAGGTTGACAGAACACCTTATGACCGAATTTACGTCGCAAGAAAAGAAACCGACAATCTGCCTCCGTCCGTCAATCTTGAGCTTGTCAGAACAACAGCCCAATCCTGCGATTACGCCGGACTTGAGAAACTTGTCCGCGAATACATCCCCGAAAACAAGTTCCACGAAAGAGCCTGACAGCTCAGTTTCAGTTCAAAAATTACGAGTTCCATAATTCAGGTGAAACTGAATCATGTGTAAAAAGGAAGGAATCTGATTTCAGCAAAACCGACAACACTTCATGCAGTTCAAAGGCAGGAATAATCTGACACATGGCATCTCCCAGATACCCCTTTCTGATGAGAGCTCGCGCCTCATAAAATTTCTCCATTTTATCGTAATACTTTGAATGATTTCCGATATGACGTCTGGACGGAACAATGACGCTGTCTCCATTCGGTTTTATGACTTCAAAGTTCTGCAATTCGCTTCCTACAACCATATCAAGCGGAATAGTCCACTCCTCGACTCCATGTACAAAAGTATTACAGGCGATACCAGTTCCGATAAAAAGCAAAAAAGCCCTTCGGTCAAGCAAACGTCCCCATGGAGACAAGCGTGAACAGGGAGTATCAAATCTTTCATGTCCACTTGTAAACTCAGCCGCATCCTTGCCGAAAGCAGCAAGAGAATGAGTCGGATGAAAAGAACGGAAAACCTTATCACGCTTGCGAAAAAACTCAGGCAGCAAACCTGTAACGCAAGGAGTATTTTTCACATCAAAAACGAGATTATCCGCGCCTAAATTATATGTCAAAGTCGGGAAAACAACTAAGCCGTCCTTCCCCCAGAAATCCATGAAAGCATCCAGAACAGACTCCGCGCCGCCGAGAACAGCTCCGATTTTTTTCATGGATGAGTGAATAATAACGGTATCACATGGAGAAAACCCAAGACGCATCAAGTCATTTTTTAGAGAGATTTGTGTATGCATGAAAAAAGCTCTTTATATCAGTTGTTCCGCGCAAGGAAATTTCCCGGAATATGAATCTTGTGAGGAACAGTTTGAATCTTATCATTTTGCTCCATGGAAGACAAATATTCAACAGCAAGATCAGCCATCCTGCTGAAATCTTGAGAAACTGAAAACATTGGCTCTTCAACATTCATACTGAATAACGGATTGTCAAAATCGGAATAGAAAAGTCGTTTTCCGAATTCCAGATTATTTTTCATCTTGGATATCGATCTTCCTTGAGTTCGCCAACAATAAGAATCAGTCGTTGTATCTGTTTTTGCCCAGCAGCCATTTCCCCCCCTGCCATAAAAACTTATGATACAACTATAACAAATATTCTATAATATCAAGAGCTGTTTAAGGAAATTTCTTATTCTCCATTATGAAAAAGTCTAATCCACGAATCTGTATTCATCGATAGGGGTTTAGGCGGTATACTTGACCGTTGCGCTCCAATGTACGCCAATAGCCTAGTTTCTCGATTTGGACGAGCATGGCTCGAATCTTGACTACAGAGGAATAGGCATCTATAAAAGGAACACTGAGTTTTCCGGAAGAAGCGTTCTGACGCCGCCTAAGATTAGTTCTATAAATATCCTGAAGGGCATTCAGATTTTCAACATCACTGTAATTTTCATATGAGACACTGGAACGGGCATTGGCTGAATTCGTCATCGGACGATGGTTGCGTCGTGTACTCACCAAGGCAGGCATATAAAAGCTTCTTTTTTCGTTGTCAGGAGCTGAAAAAAATGCATTGCTGCAATCTTTGAATGCATCAGCAAAAACAAGTGCATATTTAGGAAAGTTAATACTTTGATCCGGGGCGTATCCCTGAAAACGGGAGATTTCATCTTGAAGCTTTCGAGAAAGAACTTTGAACTGCAAAAGCTTATTCTCGTAATCCTTGAAAAATATCGAATTACGCTCAGACATGGCGGCATTAGAAAAATTGCTTTCAACATAATCCAAGGCATCTTCAAAGTCATTCAGCGTATTGGACAGGTTTACATTCTTCTTGCTCTCTTCTTTCGGAGATGCCTCCGGCGTGGTCTCAGCAGGAGCCGAATCTGTTTTGTTTGAACTTGGCGCAGGTTTGGCAAGCGGCTTTTTGGAATCGGAACTGCCGGAGTCTCCTGTCCGATATAAGACAAAAGAAGCGCCTTGAATGGTTATCCGAGTATTATTCTTTAAAAAGAAGGGACCGTATTTTGCTCCACCTTTAGCGTCCTCCTCAATAGAAAAGGAACTTTCTCCGAATTTGCCTACGTTTTTGACAAGATATTCCTGATCTCGAATCTTGATAGCCGCTCCTTCTTCAAACGCAAAGGGACCATACATTTGTCCATCTTTTGAGCTTAAAGAAAACTCTTCAGCCATTAACTGAGCCATCAACGCCATAATAAGCGAGACACTTGAAAGAAGCTTGATATTCACAAAACCCCCGATTCCGCAGCCTGTGCTGCTTGTTTGATCTGCCTGATCAAGCAGCGGGAGTTTTCCTAAGGATTCCAAAGCCAATGGAAATGGAATAAAAAAGGCGTACTCCAAACTGCAACCCTAGGAGGCACGGTCAAGAGCCCAGCAATGGAATGCAGAAGGAGTACGCCACATATGTGGCGTACCCACATCTCATCGCCCCATTGCTGAAAATTTGACCGTTTTCCTAGAGACGATTTGAACAGATACTGTTTTTTATATTTCTATTACGATTTTATTCGAGATAAATACTCCAATGAAATTTATATTGCCATTATTCTAATGAGCGCCAAGGACTTTTTCAAGTGACCTTCAGTCCAATTAGCGTAAAACTCAAAGCATTGGCAGGACCACACGTTTTTTCATCACGGGAAAAATCCAAGACATTTCAGGCTAAGCATGGATATCCATGTAAGAGCAACTATCCCCCTGTCCGCAATGCGTGTCTTTTTCAGAGCATTGGATATAAGGCAATCTTTGTGCCTTGATTCTGATATAATAGATAAACACGCAGTCAAAACATGGGGAAAAGAGAGCTCTTGTTAAATATAATAATTACAGAGCCTCGGTCATACCATTCAACGCAAGTCCTGAAGATTGGAAAAACACCGCAAAACAACTGTCGCTTGGACAATAGCCTTACTTGTTCTTTTTGACGGCGAGAATAATCATCTCGAACAGAATCATGATGAAGGAGGCGGCGAAGAAGAGAAGTCCGCTGATTCTATAAAAGGATGAGCGGAAGGCAATCTTCTGATAGTCGGGCTCGGCGATGAATTCAAGACGATGTGCCTCCGTCGCCAGCGCAGAGGCGGGCTGAAGCACAGAGACACTGAGATTATAAGAGCCCGGCTTGAGATTCCTGAAGGAATCAATCTCGTAAGTTCCGTAATCAGGCGAGCGGAAACGCTGTCCTTCCTCCGGCCGATTCCCGTGATAAAGCTGCTTAGAACGGGCAAGATCAAAAAGAAAAACTTCCAGTTTCATATCTTTGAAGAGTTCATCAGGTCTCATCCTGCGGGTATTTTCAGAAAGCGCGCGGAATACAAGAGAATAGACCGTATACGCAGGATCATCACCAGTTTTAAAACGGCACGAGTCGCCGTCATTCACTCCAAGACTCATTGACAAAGGAACTGCTCTGATTCCCTCAATACGCTTCTTGAGGGAATTCAGACGGGCAACCTGCACAATATTATAAATCCCGATTATCACGCAGACGATGATAAAAGAAATCCTTATTGTCAGAGAATGTTTCATAAGTCAAAATATCCGGCATATTTGCGTTTCACACCCTGCTGTTGCAGAAGAGTTTTACAGCTCTGATACAGCCGAAGACCAGAAGTCCGGGAGCTGCTGAAACAAGGAAATCTGTCAGCGAAAGCGGAACAAGTCCGAAAAAGCTGTTCACACCCGGAATATATATTACTCCGACCTGCATCACGATAGTCAGAAGCACTATAAACGCCATCGCCGGATTTGAGGCTATCGAGAAGGCGGAATAGGACGAGGAACGCACCGCCAAAGCCTGTCCAAGCTGGGCAAAGCCTATCGACGAGAATATCATCGTCTGCCAAATCATGTCCAGCCCCATTGAATTCTTGAAGTAACAGACACCGTTAATAAGAGCGAGCGAGCCTATCAGCAAACCTACCCATGTGACTTGGAAGACATCTTTCAGCTCAAAAATCTGTCCGTCCGGCTTGCGCGGAGCTCTTTTCATCACATCCGCTTCAGCCGGTTCGGTGCCGAGTCCGAGCCCGAGGAAGCCGTCTGTCAGCAGATTCAGCCAGAGCAGCTGCAAAGGTTTCAGAGCAATGCTGATATCGAAAAGCGGAGCCAAGAGAACAACAAGAACCTTCGCTATGTTTCCGCCTATTGAAAAGCGGACGAAGCGTACGATGTTCTCGAAAATCACGCGTCCTTCTTTTACAGCCGCAACGATAGTCGAGAAGTTGTCATCCAGCAAGACCATTCCTGAGGCTTCCTTGGCGACGTCCGTGCCGGTGATCCCCATCGCAACACCGATATTAGCCTTCTTGAGTGCCGGAGCGTCGTTAACACCGTCACCGGTCATAGCTGCAATTTCGCCGTTCTTCTGGAGTGCGTCGATAATCTTGAGTTTGTCCTCCGGCGAGACTCTGGCGTAGACGGAAACCGAACGGACTTTTTCAACAAGCTCGTCGGGACTCATCTTGTTGAGATGTTCTCCGGTGAGGACTTCAGGATGCTTTGCCATGTTAAGGGAAGCGGCAATGGCTGAAGCGGTGAGAGGATGGTCTCCGGTAATCATGACGGTATGTATTCCGGCTTCGCGGGCAATGGCAATAGAACCTTTTACGCTTTCGCGCGGCGGGTCTATCATCGCTGCAAGCCCGACAAAGCAAAGACCGTTTTCAAAGGATTCATCCACTTTTTCAGGAACTGCGTCAAGTTTCTTCATTGTGATGCCGAGAACACGCATTCCCTTTGAAGCGAGAGCTTCGGCAGCCTTGCGGATTTTTTCGATATTCTCATTATCAATCGGAGCTACGCCGCTATCGAGAAGAACAGAGGAGCAGAGGGGAATCATGCCGTCGATGGAACCTTTTGTAAAGGAAACTACTTCACCGCATTTGAATCCCTGATAATCTCTTGAAGCCTTGTGGACTGTCGTCATTCTTTTCCTGACAGAGTCAAAGGGAATTTCGGCGATTCGCGGGAAAATGCCGCGGATATCATCAGCATTTATACCGCACTTTTCACCGGCAACAAGAAGACATCCTTCCGTGGGATCGCCAAGGAATTCAGTGAGAGGCTGTCCGGGACTGCGCTTGGGCATGGAGTCGTTGCAAAGCATCGAAGCGATAAGGCCGGTACGGAAAAGGTTGTCCTCGGAATTGAGATTGGAATCGACTTCGAGATTGCCTTTGATGCTCTCAAGATAAACCAGCTTCATGCGGTTCTCAGTGAGCGTTCCTGTCTTGTCCGAACAGATGTATGTAACGGAACCGAGAGTTTCGACAGCGGGAAGTTTGCGGATAAGGGCATTCTTTCGGAGCATGCGCTGAGCCCCGATGGCAAGCGTGATTGTAACCACAGCCGGAAGTCCTTCAGGGACAATCGCGACCGCGATGCTTATAGCTGCAAGAATCATATCCACAAGTTCTTCGCCGCGAAGAAGTCCAAGCACCATAATGACGATGGCGATAAGGACTCCCGCGATAGCCAGAGCCTTGCCGAGATGATCGAGTTTTCGCTGAAGCGGAGTCATGGAAGCCTGAACCTGCTGGATAAGCCCGGCTATTTTTCCGAGTTCAGTTTTCATGCCTGTCGCAGTTACAAGACCGCTTCCGCGTCCATAGGTCACAACAGTGCCGGAGTAAGCCATATTGACTCTGTCGCCAAGCGGAACTTCAGCGGACTTGAGCGCTTCAGTGGACTTTTCAACGGGTTCGGATTCTCCTGTCAAAGCAGCTTCCTGAACCTTCAGACTGGCGCTTTCGAGAATTCGCATATCAGCCGGAATTGCATTGCCGGCCTCAAGCACAACTACATCGCCGGGAACCAGCTCTTCAGCGGGTATTTCGATAATATTGCCCTCGCGTCTGACTCTTACAGACGGAATAGCCATTTTTCTGAGAGCTGCAATTGCTTTTTCAGCTCTGTATTCCTGCACAAAACCGAGAATGGCAAAAAGAACGACTATAAGGAAGATTGATGAAGCTTCCAGATATTTCCCCATAAAAAGAGAAAGCACGCAGGCACCGACAAGAATAAGTATCATAGTCTGAGCGAATTGCTCAAGGAGCATCTTCACCGGACTGCGTCCTTCTTTAGCTTCCAGCAGGTTTTTGCCGTGTTCCTGCAAACGTTCCTGAGCGCTTGCGACGCTGAGTCCCGATTCCTCGGATTTTAATTCTTTAAAGACTTCTGAAATCGTTTTGATATGCCATGACATCGATTGAATAACTCCATTAATGTTCTAGTTAGCTATTTATTTTGGAAGCACGTCCCGTCGTCTGCACTGTTCCGTCCGAAGCGGGAATATAAGAAATCACTGCTGTCTTGAGGCATACGGAACATATTGTTCCTCAAGAAGATCTATCTCGCGCCTGCTGAAACGCAGACGGAGAACCTTATGATGAGCACATTCTTTGTCGGACACTTCACATCTGCCGCCGCTGCGCGAACCGCCGCAAGGCCCGTTGGACATTCCTTTGGGACAGATCTCCGGACAGACATAGGCGGTATACGGAAGACGACACTGCGAACAGTTGCGACATCCGGATATTACATGTTTGTACAGAGCATGCTCATAAGGCTTTTCATTATGTGCATTGGAGAAAAGGAAGTCTGAAACTTTGAACTTGAACAGTTCCATGGCGGAACATGGCGGAAAATCCGCGTCCTTCATCTTTATGTTCTCATCGGGATGCGCCTGAGAAAGCAACTTGTTGAATATGTAGAAACGCTCCGGATAAGGAGCCATTTCTATTCTGGAATAATACTCGTCATAAGCATTTTTCCAGTCTTCAAAAGTTTTAAATTCCTCGAAGGCTTCGGAAATTCTGCGGCAGGCTATGCGGATTTGAGCTGCCGACTCAAGTCCGGCAAGCTGAATTCCGCTGAATCCCATAAGTTTGCATCCTGCCGCCTGAATCTGAATCCTTCTCCATTGGGCAGACTCAAACTGAGCATACGAATGCATTGTCTCGCGCAGCAGCATCTTCTCAAAGTCTCTGGATATGACTATCCCCGGATAACGCCCCTTGAGAATATCATCTACGCGTTCAGGTGTAAGCATCATTATTCTGGCGATTGCAGGATAATGCAGATTTCTGTTATTGAGATACCAGCGGAGTTCCTGAAGCTTCATCATGTCCCAACCTGCCTGAGCGATGATGAAATCTGCTCCAAGGTGCAACTTCTTCACAAGCTTGAAGTACTGCGAAAAGCATCCTACCGGACTATATTTAAAGGAATTTACAGTAGAGCCTCCGAAAAAAATCTTCTTTTCCTTGAGCATTCTGGTAATATGGATGCTCTCGGTAAACTGACGCTTGCGCGTCGCCTTGCTGTTTTCACCCGGAAAAGCGTCGCCGGACATAGTGACAAAGCTCTTGAAACCGGCGTTGCCGCAAACTGTCATAACCTCTTCAAGTTCCTTAAGTCCGGCATTTCTACCGCTGAGACACACAAGGTGATTATCACGTCCTGTCTTGCAGAGTGCCGGAGCAAAATCGGCCACACTCCAAGAGTCTACGGTTCTGGATTTATCGGCAAAGGCAAGACATGCCGGAATTCTGGTGGACGAGAGGGCTTCATATTCAAAATCTGCCATTCTGGCGGCAGCGGTATCCAGCGGAGTCTGTTTCGGAGGCGGATTGACTTCAAAGGCAATAAAGAATACCCCGTTGTCGAGACGTTCCTTGAACCTGTTCCCGTTCTCCTCAAATGACATTTCAAGCTGTATTCCGGAAGCCTTCATAGTTGCGGAAATCCGACCTCATGTTTATTGACACTGTAATCAAAGTGTACAATAACATTTTTATTATGCAATTCAATCGGATTTCCACGCTTTATCCGCTATATGGGAAGCGGAGCTTCAATCCAGCGCATCGGCAAGCATCTGAAGCTTGACCGCAGTCTCTCCGGCTAGTATCGCCTGATGCTGAGTCATCGCCTTTTCCGTGCGGTTAAGGCAGTCGAGAATCAGCTGACCGAAGTAAGGACATCCCACTTTGCCGCTGAGATTCAGATGGAACTCTCCGTCGTTGTTGAAGAGATAAAGCTGATTCGCGCCGTTCTCGGTGCAGATGTCTATATTTTTACGGAGTTCAATTGTTCCTTTTGTTCCCATGATAACTGTACGTCCGTCGCCCCACGAGCGGAATTTTTCAGGAGTCAGCCAGTCGACACGGAAGTAGAACGAGGCTCCGTTTTCACCTTTGATTGAGGCTTCGCCGAAGTCCTCAAGCTCAGGAAATTCAGGATAATTGAAATTCCCCTTCCTAGCGAAGTTCAGACTTGCGCTCTCGGCTCCGGTATAAGCAAAAAACTGCTCGCACTGATGACTGCCGATATCGCAGATGATGCCGCCGTAAAGTTCCTTTTTATAGAACCAGTCGGGACGTGAACTCGGCAGTCCGACTTTGTGAGGACCCAGCCCAAGAACATGCACAACTTTTCCGACAGCACCGCGCTCAATCAGATAACCAGCCATTATCGCGGCTTCGTTACCGATTCTTTCTCCGTAGTTGACCATATACTTCATGCCTGTTTCGGCAACGGCTTTCCGGACTGCCGCAACCTGCTCAAGTGTAGTGAAAGGGGTCTTGTCAACGAAGTAGTCCTTGCCTGAATTCATGACCTTTATGCCCGTCGTGGCGCGTTCAGAGGGTACTCCGGCTGCTGTGACAAGACGGATTTCCTTGTCATCAAGAATCTCGTCAAGACTCCTTGCCACGGCGGTTCCGGGGAAACGCTTCAGTAATTCCTCGACCTTCAGAGGATCCTTGTCGTAAACCCACTTGAGTACGCCTCCTGCTTTGACAAGCTGCTCGCACTGTCCGTAAATATGAACGTGTTCAAGCTCGGCTGCGGCAAAAATGAAATCTCCGGCTTTGCATACAGCCTGCGGCTTCTCTGGAATCGTGAGATCTGTAGACATCTGAAAATATCCTTTATGTATGATTTATTTTATGCAGAAATTCTTCGATTTTTGTCTTCATATCATCCCCCGGCACAAGAGTCAGAAGCGGAATATTCTTCTCCGCCAGAATTCTTGTCATGCGATAATCCTCCATCGCAAAAAGATGACAGCCCGGATAATGAAAATTTATCACTCCGGATGCCGCGTTTTCTTCAACAAGGGAAATAAGTCTGTTCAGACGCGGCGACTGTGAAATAAAAGACGGACATGAGGATGAAAATATGTATTTTGAAACGAGTGCTCTGAATATGGCATTCTTTTCATTCTCGCAGGGAACCACAGGATCATAGCATGACTGAGCGCCGGAACAGATTGTATCGGCAATTATGTCGCCACCGCAGTCATATACAGTATTAAGCAGCTCGAAATCCGGCCACATCAGAGGAGAACCGCTCAGAACAAGAGGCACTCTCGGGCTTTTGTGCTCCGGTCTGTAGGCAAGCATCCATTCACATGTCTTGCGGCACTCCTTCAAATATTCCTCGAAAATGATCGGACGGAACAATGAAGCCTGAATTATCAAATAAAAGTCGCGCAGGGAAAGACACTGCGGCTTTCTGGTTCTCACCGCCTGCATCTGGCGGACTATCGCGCTGCGGTCGCAACTCATGTTGACAGCCTTATACAGCTTTGTGACAGAAAGAGGAGTATTGAGATGTTCCTCCAGAAAGCGAGTCATTCTCTTGAATTCTTCAAAAACTGCCTCGGCATAGCGACCGTGATTCTGCTCGGAAGGAACCTGAAGCGAAAAAGTCGGCTTGTAGTCGTTGATTATTTCAGCAAGTTTGCGTTTCGGGTCGCAGGATGCCGGCATAATTACCGCCTTGCATCTTGAAGCAATCCCCTCCTTGGTCGCAAAAACACCGAGCAGAGCTTTGGCGGAAGGACATATGGAATTCGGGATCATCTCGTTTCCCGCGTCAACAAAGGCGGCATTGCCTGAGTCAAGGCGCACAGGAATCGCCCCCAGCGCCATAACTATTTCCTGTGGCACAAAATTACAGGTGTAGCCGACCAGCGAAGTATCCGAACCTATGGAGTCCTCCTCGTACATAATCTTTTCAAAATATCCGATGTTCGGAGGACGAACCTGAATTTCCGACTGAATATGTTTCTGACGCTCTTCGAGTATGCGACGATACTCCTCGGTCTGCACTCCGCCGGTCATGAAAGGATCAAGTTCATACTGTTCTTTGAATTGTTCGTCCATTAATCAATCCGTCGTTTCTTCTCTTTCCGGTAAAGTATTCACCATAAGATCACATTCAAGGCTCTTTTTGATATTGAAGAAAATATTAAGAATTGATATTGACATTCGAAGTCCATTGTGATAAAATCTTAATAAATCGATTTCGCTAAATCAATTTATTAAGGTTTCTTATGAAGATAAAAATAAGTGATGTCGCTAAAGCCGCCGGTGTTTCGGCGGCTACCGTGTCGAAAGTATTCAATCCGCAGGGCAGCGACAATATAAAGATATCCGACAAAACCAAACAGCACGTGCTCGCCGTTGCCGAAAAGCTCAACTACATGCCGAATTACGGAGCAAAACTCCTCAGAAGCGGCAAGTCATATACTATCGGCTTCGCGACTGAAAACGACAGATCCTTCGACTGTTTCGTTTCCGAATACACACGGGAAATCATCAACGGCGTCGGAGCCGCCGCCTACAAAGACAACTACAATGTCCTGCTCATCAACGGCAAGGACTACCTCGAATACTGCGAAAACTCACGTATGGACGGCCTCGTCATTGTCGGCTACTACAGAGACCGCGATTCTCAGGAAAAAGAACGTCTGGCAGGATACAAGGCTATGTCGGACAAAAACTTTCCTTTCGTTCTCATAAACGGAATTTACGAGGACAAAGATTATTCCGCCGTCAGCGTGGACAATGAGTCAGGCATGAAACAGATCCTTGAAATGATCGTGCGGCGCGGATACAGAAAAATAGGCTTTCTTGGAGAACTCGGCGACAATCTCCAGCGCCATCACATCCAGAGAGAAAAATTCCTCCGCGAAGGGCTCGCTCAACTCGGACTTCCGGTTAACGAATCCTATTTCATACACGGTCCCTCCACTGAACGAAAAGCAGTGCCGCCGAGCGGGAACTATTCTCACATATACGGATTCCTCGGAATGAAGGAAGTTCACGAAAAGGGAATGGACATCGATTGTCTCGTCTGCGGCGGCGATGAAATCGCAATGGGTGCGCTGAAATATGCAAACGAGCATAAAATCAGCGTCCCGGGTCAAATAGCGGTTACGGGATTCGACGACATTCCTCAGTCCGAATTCCTCAATCCGTCCATCACAACTGTCAAGCAGCCCTTGCGTGACATGGGCGCAATGGCCTTTGAAATAATCATGGAAAAAATAAGACACGGTGGAGGCTCCGTGAAACGGAAAGTCTCCCCTGTCCTTATGGAAAGGCAGTCAGCATGAAAAAAAGTTGCAGGAATGGCTTCACGCTTATCGAGCTTCTGGTCGTCATCGCAATCATCGCGATTCTGGCCTCAATGCTCCTGCCTGCGCTCAGGCAGGCTAAAGAAAAAGCGTCATCCATTGTCTGTACCGCAAACATGAAACAGATAGGACTGGCAATTGAACAATACAAGCTCGATTACAACGGATATTATCCTCCTACAGCAATCGACAACGCCTATATCAGCAACTGGACAACAAGCCCGACACTGGGCAGATGGTTTCATCTCCTTGAGCCATATACAAAATCATATAAAGTCATGAACTGTCCGTCACAGAACAAAAATAGTCCGACCACACAGTGCGCCGATCGGACAGGCGAAAATTTAAGCGGCTGGAACTCAGCCTGGGGGGCGATGCCGCGAGGTCAGTCAGTAGCAGGTCCAAATAATTACGCATATAACCACAGCAATGTCGGAGCTCTCAGCGGAATCAACTGGCAGAAACTCGAACAACAAGCCAGAAACAGCGGCAAAAATGCGAGCGTATCACAGATTATCGCTGTAACAGACGGAATATTCTGCTTCTACACCGGAAGCGGCACTGGAACAGGCTCAATATTTCACTACAAGAGCTTCCTGCACTCCAACCGCATGAATGCCCTTTTTGTTGACGGACACATCGGCAGCAAGGGAATGAATGAACTTCCACTCTGCTCATCCGGTGCCTTCGGAGGAATGTCTCCATACTGGCTTTTCGCGGCAAACTGAACCCTCAAAACAAGGAATAAGAATATATGAAAAGAATCCTATCTGCTCTTTTTTCCGCGCTGCTACTGCAAAGTTCAGCGCATATTGCGGCTTCCGAGCTTCCGGAAGCTCAGATTTCCCAAGAAGGACTCTCGCTCAATATGGGCTTGGAACTCGAACTGCTTTATCCAATAATAAAAACAAGTGGGACCAAAGAAAAACCTTTTCTGAAAAGCATTGAGAAAGACAAGGCTCTTCTTACTTACAATACAGGAGCCTCCGTCACCGTGTCAAAAACGGCTCCGGATTCTTTTTCTTTTGACTTCAAAGATATCCCTGATAAAAACTCCAAAGCAGAGTTCTCAATGCTCCTGCCTCTGACTCTAGCCGATACCTGCAAGTGGTCGATGGATGAAGGACTCAAGGGCGAGTTCCCAAGAAACGCCACCGAGAAACATCCACTGGCCTCAGGCAACTGTCATGCGTTCAAAGTTGACAACAGCTCCGGAGCCGGACTTCTGGTCTCCTTTGAATACAAATGCTATCACCAGCTTCAGGATAACAGAAAATGGAGCTGGAATACCTACCAGTGGCACGCCTTCATGGATCTTCCGAAAGGCGACTTCACAATACGCATAAAGTTCGCCCCTGTAAAAAACGAAAACAAGACAAATGCTTTTGTTGTCGACCGCTTCGGACAGTCCGTCAAAACGGATTTCCCGTGGAAAATCAAAGACGAGGCGGAACTGAAAAACGATATCAAAGCCGACAAGGACTATCTTGCCTCTTTCAATCCGCCTGAAAGAGATCCTTATGGAGGACTCCCCGGCAGCCGCGAGCGTTTCGGTCTCAAGAAAACAGGCTTCTTCTACGTAACAAAAATCAAAACAGGCTCAAGTGAAAAAGATGTCTTCGTGACCCCGGACGGCAATATATTCTTCCAGCTCGGAACCTGCACAATGCAGCCTTGCGACGACTATACTTACATCAAGGGACGCAGGAATATTTACGAATGGATTCCCGAGCGTAAAAGCGAATATGCCTGCGCTTTCCGTGACGGAGAAGACGCGTTTTCTTTCTACATCGCCAATCTCGTCCGCAAGTACGGAAAAGCTTTTGACAAGGAAGAATGGTCTGGACTTTTCGTGGACAAACTCAGAACATGGGGCTTCAACAGTATCGGGGCTTTCGGAGGAGCGACCAAAACAACAGCTACGAAAAAATTCCCTTATGCCGCAGGACTTCCGCTCAATGAATACGACATACCGCACATAATTCATGGATTTTTTGACCCTTTCGACCCCCAAATTATTGAAAAAATCGACAAGTCTTTTGCCTCAAAACTTCCATCTTCGGCTGATGATCCACTGATCATAGGATACTTTCTCGCAAACGAACAGAAGTTTTCCGATATCCCCAAGCTCGCACCAAGCTTGAAGGCAAACGTACCGGCCAAACTCGAACTGGTAAAAATGTTGAGCTCAAAATATAAGAATAATATCGAAGCTTTCAATGCAGTCTGGAAAATGAACATCAAGAGTTTCGACGAGCTCAACGATCTTTCATTTCAGGCGTCCGGCCCGGAAGCCGGAGCGGATATGAAGGAATATATGGAACTCTTTGTCGATACCTACTTCAAACTTGTCGTCAACACGTTCAGGAAATATGACAAAAATCATCTTCTTATCGGCAACCGTTTTCTGCCTGCAATGGCAAACATTGAGCTTGTAAACAGGATCAGCGGCAAGTATATGGATGTCATCAGCGTCAACTATTACACCAAGAAATTCGATCAGGATTTCCTCAGAAAAATTCATGGCGAAAGCGGAAGACGTCCGATCCTGCTCAGCGAATGGAGTTACGGCACGGCGGAAAACGGACTTTCGGGCGGCGTTGTAAACGTCAATACGCAGAAGGAACGCGGTCTTGCCTACAGGAATTACGTTGAGCAGGGAGCCGCGCTGGATTTCGTGGTCGGCTCTCAGTGGTTTGCCTCGATAGATCAGGCGCTGACAGGCCGCTGGTTTCAGAAATACAACGGCGAAAATATGAACATCGGTATCGTCGATGTAGCCGACCGTCCATTCAAGGATTTTATAAATGAAGCCTCGAAAACAAACTATGACATCTACAAGGTCAAACTCGGCGAAAAGAATCCCTTCCTTTATGCCGATTTCTCTTCTTCGGGCAAGAACGGAGCTGGCCGCATGGTCATGATTCCGCGAGCTCTCGAGGGAATGAAAGTCGACGGTAATTTCAGTCCCTGGCCGGGCAGACCATCCGAGCGTATCGGAGCCTCCAACCTCGTCCTCGGCAGCGATCCCGGCAAAGTCTCATGTGATTTCTGGCTTTGCCACGATGACAAATATCTCTACATCTATGCAGACGTAAACGATCCCTCGCCCTGTCAGAATCCGCTGAGCGGAGAAAATATGTGGAACGGCGACGGTCTCGAAATTTTCATAGGAGCCGAGCCTAAAAATCAAAACGGCGAACTCCGTTTTACAGACCGTCAAATTGTCATCAGCGCAGGAAGCCCCGCTGAAGGTCCGGGCATATACTATCACAATTCGCCTAAGCAGTACGAGTCAAAAAGCGTTGTAGTGCAGCGTCCCGATGCCAGCGGCTATGTCATCGAAGCGGCGATTCCGTGGGAAGCTCTCTCCATCAAACCCGAAAGCGGCAAGGAATTCCTCTTTGACATCGGTATAGAGGACAGAACCGTCGATTCAGGTAAGAGAATCCGTCAGTTCATGTGGAACGGCGAAGCCACAAACTCGTCCAGCCGGAACGCCTGGGGAACAGCAAAACTGGTGGATTGAAATACTTTTTCCTCAGTCTTTTTATAAGCTGAAAAAGTAAAATGCGGAGCATTTTAAGAGGGTGAAGGCGTTCACGCCTTCCTGCCCGTGCGGCAGAGGAGCACATTTCACGCCACCACGCTGAAATCTCGAAAATAGGATAAATCAGCTTCGAGAACCGCTGATTCTGCGCAGGTAATCACGGGGCGAAAGCCCTGTGAATCTGCGGAATTGACGGGAAAAGTAGTTGCTGTCCTCGAATCCTGTCGCATGAGCGGCCTCGGATATATTGACTTTCCCCGAATCCAACAGTTTGCAGGCATGACGTATTCTGAGATTCATCACATACTGCAAGGGACTTGTTTTAAAGCTCTTCTTGAACATTCTCAGAAAATGCCGCTCGGACATACCGGCTTTTCTGGAAAGATAGTCAAGATCGAATTCCTTATGATAATTGGTTTCCAACCAGGCGATAGTCTCACCGAGTTTCAGAAAGCCACCGGCCTTTTCCGAAGTTGAAAACGTATAATAGCGGGAAAGAGTAATAAGCAACTCAAGCAGCCATGCGTAAGTAAGTCCCTCAAAGCCGATTTCCCGTGTTTTCAGTTCCTCGTCGAGCTTATGGACTATTTCCACGGTTCTGGCAAGCTGGACTTCATTGAGACTCAACCATGCTCTTGCACTGTCGCGATGAGTCGGTTCTATAATGAAAAGCGCCTGATATCCTGGCAGCTTCTGAATATATTCCGACGGAAAGGCGACTTTGTCCGGACGGTACATCACATTATGAATCAGGAAATCAGGAGACACAGAATGGAAGCTGTGAGCAATATCTCCTGAAATCACAAAGACGTCGCCGCATTTTATCTGATACTCTTTTCCTGCGTAATTATGTATGGCTGTGCCGGATACGGTAATTGTTATTTCCGTGTAATCATGCAGATGAACCGGATATCCGCCCTTGATTGAATTGGTGGTGACGTTGCAGAAATCCTGCTCGTACCTGAAATGCCGCATCGCTGAAAGCTTCTGCATGAATATTATCCCTTAGAGTTTTTATCTATGGCGGTATTGTACGGTTTTTTGGCGGTTTTGTCAAGGATAGAGTCATTTTTTAAGGTTATAATAATATCAGATCGAGCAAAAAAGTATTCAGTCGTTTTTCTACTTAAAATAAAAAGGAAGAATAAAAACTTTATGGAAACTCTCAATCTTGCCGGAAAATGGAAGCTCTCCAGAGCAGCAGACAAGGAAATCATTGATGCAATTGTTCCCGGCGACAACATGAGCGCCCTCCTTGATGCCGGAAAAATCAAAGATCCGTATTATGCCCTCAATGAAGTCGATCTTCAGTGGATCGGCAGAGAAGACTGGAAGTACAGCAAAACATTCAAGGTGACAAAAGCCTTCCTCGCGAAGAAATCCGTATATCTTTCATGCGAATATGTCGATACCATCGCAGAAATCCGCGTCAACGGTAAACTCGCAGGTAAAACCGACAACATGTTCGTACGCTACCGCCTTGAAGTCAAGAAGTTCCTGAAGGAAGGCGAGAACACAATCGAATTCTTCATCAAATCTCCGGAAAACACCGCTGTTGCGGAAGCCAAGAAGATGAAGTACAAAGTTCCTTATACTCAGTTCCCGATCCAGTCACCAGACAGAAACATGATCCGTAAGGTTGCATGTCACGCAGGCTGGGACTGGGGTCCGTGTCTCATGGTTTCCGGTATCTACGGAGAAGTTACACTTAACGCAACAGATGACGGCAGAATAGAATACGTCTACTCAAAGCAGAATCACAGCAAGGATGCCTGCCGCATCGACGCCACATGCGAATACGAAGCTGTTGCCGACGGCAAAATCGACTTTGAAATCGAACTCGGCGGCGAAACTGTCAAAAAGACAGTCAAAGTTGCTCAGGGACTTAATACAATCAAAGCTTCCGTCACGGTTAAGAAGCCTGTTCTCTGGTGGCCTAACAGCTTCGGCAAACAGCATCTCTACACAATGACAGTAAAAGCCGGTTCCGACACGCTGACCAAGAAAATCGGTCTCAGAACCCTTGAGCTCGTCAGCAAGGAAGACAAGCACGGACTTTCAATGCTCTTCAAGGTCAACGGACTCGAGATCTTCGCCAAGGGCGCAGACTGGATTCCCTGTGACGCACTTCCTCAGCGTCAGACAAAGGAAGCCATGATTCCTCTTCTCGAAAGCGCCAAAAAAGTTCATATGAACATGCTCAGAGTATGGGGAGGCGGACAGTATGAATTCGATTACTTCTATGATCTCTGCGACGAAATGGGACTCATGGTATGGCACGACTTCATGTTCTCCTGCTCACTCTATCCTGCCACCAAGGAATTTCTTGCAACAGTCAAGCAGGAAGCTGTCCATCAGGTAAAACGTCTTCATGACCGTGCCTGTATGGCTCTCTGGTGCGGAAACAATGAAAATGTCGGCGCACTCAAGTGGTACAAGGAAGCAAGAGAAAACCGCGACCGTTACCTTGTAGATTACGACCGTCTCAATGAAGGCGTTCTCGGAGCGACAGTTGACGAGTTCGATACTGAACACAGCTTCTGGCCTTCATCTCCCTGCGGCGGACGCGGCGACTACTCCGACTGCTGGCACGTCGACAACCGCGGCGACATGCACTACTGGGAAGTATGGCACGGCAGCAAGCCTTTTGAAGCCTATTATGAAAAAGTTCCGCGTTTCTGCTCGGAATTCGGCTTCCAGTCCTTCCCGTCCATGGACACAATCAAAACATACGCTCCTGAATCCGAATGGAACGTCACTGCACCTTCGATGGAACACCACCAGAGAAATCCGGGCGGAAACACACGCGTTCTCTCGACAATGTCCATGTACTTCAGAATTCCCCCGAAATTCGAGGATTTCGTCTACATGAGTCAGGTTCAGCAGGGAATCGCGATCAAGACAGCCGTCGAACACTGGAGACATCTGCGTCCTGTCTGTATGGGAACACTCTACTGGCAGATCAACGACAACTGGCCGGTCTGCTCATGGGCATCTCTCGACTACAAGGGCAAGTGGAAGCTTCTGCACTACATGGCTCAGAGATTCTATGCTCCGACAATAGTCTCCGGCTTCAGACGTCCGGACGGAAAAGTCGAAGTATGGCTCACTGACGACACCCTCAAAGTCCGCGACGCCAAGATCAACGTCAAAGTTATCAGCTTCGCAGGCAAGGAAATCTTCAAGGAGACCGTCAAAGTCAAGACCAAGTCCCCCGGAGCCCTGCTCGTCAAGACATACAATATCAGCGACTACGTCAAGAATCCTGAAGAAGCCTTCATGCATCTTGAACTCGACTGCGACGGAAGCGTCTTCAAGAATGAAGTCTTCTTCGCCGAGCAGAAGAAATCCGTTATTCCTCAGGCGACAATCAAGACATCGGTCAAAGCCGATGGACAGACTTTCAAGCTCGAGATTGCGACAGACAAGGCCGCCTTCTTCGTCTCCGCAAACGCGGACGGAATCAAGGGCGAATTCGATGACAACTGCTTCACAATGCTTGCCGGAGAAAAGAGAGTGCTCACATTCACTCCCGAATCAAAAGTAAGCCTCGAGCAGTTCAGAAAAGCCGTCAGCGTTAAACACCTGCGCGCTACATACGAATAAGCCTCAGGTCTCGATAAATGCGAAAGCCGCAGCGGAGTAAATCCGTTGCGGCTTTTTTGTTGTCTGTTAAATACAGAGATCTTTTCTCAAGAGCTTCAAAAAACCTTCACCGTAGATCCGGCAAGCTGTCCTGAAGGAAACTCAATTTTATAGTTTTTCTTATCTATGGTAATATCCGCAGTTCTCAGTTTCTGCCCCGGATCGGAAGCATAACATTTGTCTCCGCGCAGCATCAAAAGTATAGCAGACTTTGAAACTATCGTTTTGCCGTCGGACAATTTGACAGAGCCGGGTTCGAAAAATGCGATCATAAGATCTTTTCCGTTTGCGACGGCATGTATTGCATCAGAGCTGGCAGTCAGCAATTTGTAGTCAGGTGGAGCCGCGGCATCAAGCAAATCAACAGAATAGACATAAGTTTGATTCTGCACCTGCGTCCCGTGATTTATGTAGATGAAGAACATATCGTCGTCAGGCGCCTTGGCGGAAAGAGCAGGATTAATTTTCTTCCAATTCCCGCTGACATGCTGAATTCCGGACAGGATTTTCGATGACGGTGCTGAAGTAATCTTATATGAAAAACTTCCGTTGGCAATAGAAGAGGAATCCGTCTGTTCAATCTTTTTCCCTGCGCGGTGCTGGGCTACGATTGTATAAACGGGAGCATTTTTACTGCTTGAAATCCGAGAACCCATGCACAAGAGTGACGCACCAAAAAAGAAATAAGATTTTTTTGCAGTTAATTCGCCGTTATCAAAATCCATAGCACAAAAGCCTGTTTCACCATCGGAAAGTCCGCCGACCCATTCACTTTTATTGGAGAAGCCGGGATCTTTGCAGAACAATGAAGACTCATCCTGTAAGGCGGTGACGCCAGGTATTTTCCGCCAATCCCATAAGGCACCTATTCCGTCAAGTTCCCGCTTTGAACTCATCAGAATAGTCGCACCATGTCCGGTCAAACGGGCAAGGATATTTTCGGAATTGACAGTTTCACTTCCTATCGTTCTCTTTGAACACATTTTCACTGAGAAGTACGCTTCAGAAGAACGCTGCACGTAAAAATCGCTGTCATAAAAATAACGGCTTCCTGAAAAGTAAAAATCTTTATCCGTAAGAGTATTCCCTTGATCAAGTATCTGGAAAAAGAGTCTGGCGTTTTTTACAGTTTCCTTGTATTTATCCTGTGTATTGTGATTCTGTCTGCCGCATGCGCTGAAATCCATCTGATCGTCAAAAAGCACCCAGCGCAATCCGTCCCGATAATAAGAGCCGAGCAGTGCCATCTGATTTTTTGAGAAGGCAAAACGTGTTCCATTAAGAATAAACGCCCATTTTGTCATATCAGCAAAATAAGCCAGACCATAATTGCCAAATTGAAGCTGAGCCCCGTGTTGATGAAAACTAAAGTCGCTCTGAATTCCTTCTGCGCCCGGAGCGGCAATGTGCAGTTCACTTACAATCAGATTGCGTCCCTCCTGCACCCATTCAGGACGCTTAAAAAGTATGCCTTTCTGCAAATGAATACCTGCCAGCCAAACCTTATTCTGTCCTGTCATGCCCGGAGAGGAACGAAGCAGAACCGGCTTGAGATTTTCCAAAAGCTCAGCAGTCATTGAATCATTGAGCAATATAAGAATATTGCAAATGATGGATGGCGTGCCAATACTCTGATGCCACCAGTTAGGACTCTGCGGATCACGCGAAGCCCAGAAATTGAGGCCGCGGACAATACAATCAAGTGCCTCCTTACTCCTGTAATAAGTGGAATCCTTATGTGCAAAAGCACGGGCTATGCGTTCCAAGCGGGTAAGATGGAGACGCGGTTCCCAGTATCCCCGGCTCTGTGATGAATAGTTTATGCCTTCCCATGAACCGTCAAGGTTTTGAGTTTTTATATCTTTAGCAATCTTCCCGTCATCCATATCCAGAATCAAATATGAAATACACTGCTCTTTTATTCTCATAATTCCCTCATCTGCTCCATAAGTGAATGAAACTGCAAAAAGAACTAAGATTAAGCCATATATTTTTTTCATTTTTTCCCCTGCTTATCTATGCTTTTTTCCAGCAGGACTCCGTAATAGGCAAGCGGGACAAGCAATTTACCATGCCAGAACGAGACTGTTCCCGGGGGATTGGAAAAATTCCAGCGTCTCTCCTTAACAATAACTGCTTTTTCTGGTCTGGAAAAATCATACACTCTAACGTCTCCAGTGACCCTGTGGCTTGTTGCGACAAGACTACCGTCAACTGTAGGAATCCCACTGATACGTTCTCCGGCGGAATAGCGTTTCCAGTCTTTGCTCGGTCCGGGTTCGTTTGGAGAC
>JAKJHH010000004.1:5012-23672 GCA_022703965.1 Verrucomicrobiota bacterium | reverse complement strand
GACAAGAGCACGTAACGGCCTCTGTTGATCATAAGAAGATGATCTCCAAGTGCAGTCATTCCATCCTGATGCTCGTTCATACGCTCGACAACAGTATTCGCAAGCACAGGAATCTCCCCCTTCACATCATACCAGGCAAGGCCTCCGGAGTGCCAGTTATTGGCGATGTAACGTCCTCCTATAAGCTTGTCGCAAAGCATATCTCCATACAAAATACCAAGTTGACGATGCTTGAATACTTCCTTAATCCTCTCAGGCTCGGAAACATCAAAAAAATAGAGATTTCCGGCACGTCCTGAAACTATGGCGAAACGACAATTATCAGGCTTCCAGATCATCTGGGCGATAAAAGATGTTTTACAGCGTCCCAGCAAGTTCAAGCTCCCGTCCTGCAATATCTGATAAACGGCAAGACCGTCACTGCCCTCGGCGGAATAGAGTCGGCCTTCAGAAACCTTTACATCATAGGCCTCAGGAATCTTATGTACGGCAAGAGCTTTGATGCCTTTGTCGGAGAGTCTGACAATATGGATTCCCCCGCCGGAAGCAGCAAGATATGCAATATCTCCATAAATACTGGCGCCTCGCACCTGAGTCCCCGTCTCATAGCTGAAAAAGGCCGGAGGAATAGACTTCACAGTGGCAGGCGGAACAGGAGGAGCAGTTCTATTCACTGCAGGCTCACGGATGAGGCCGGGAATTTCGGACATGAAAATACCGCTGCTGACTCCGCTGAAAAAGAGAACTCCGTCCGCAACTGCAATACCGGAAACAGCATCCGGTCTCGAAGAGCCTCCGGGAGCCGGCAGCTCAGGCAAACGAATCTGTCCGATCCCTTTTGGATTTAAAGGATCTGCTATATCGATCAGAAACACTCCGTTATGAGAATCCGCCGCAACTGCCGTATTTCCGGAAAAACGCACTGTCCAAAAATCATTTCCACGGCTGAAAAAGGGCGGAAATTTAAAACAGGACAAACGTCGAGGCTGCTGCGGATTGGAAATATCTATCAGATTAAGAGAGTGTCCATTATTTTTTCTGCTCTCTTCCGGTCCGGTTTTGGCATGATGACCAGTGGAAGCCAGACAGAGCTTTCCGCGAATCGCGAGTCCGTCTCCGTAACCGGTAAGGGGACATTGCGCCATCTGTCGAGGCGCACAGGGATTTGACATATCAAGCACAGTCAAAACCCCCATTCCCCAGTCACCTACATAAAGCATTCCGGACTCATATACGCATGACTGTGCTTCAGGAGTCCTGATAAGCGACAAATGACGCGGTTTTTTCGGGGCGGAAATATCTATACACTCAATGCCGTATTGACGCTGTGCGACAAAAACAAGCGAGCCTACGGCATCAATGCCTGTTGCCAGTTCTATCGTATCAAAACGTGAAAGCAAAGATGGCTTTGCAGGATCAGAAATATCTACAAAATAGACGCCGTTGGAACGGGCCGCAATGCAGGCGACATTGCCTGACAATGCAATCTGACGCCCGGCAGCTATCCCGTCAAGCCGTCCCAGTTCTCTTGGAGACGTCGCTTTGGAAATATCATAAATCCATAATGAAGAGGAGCCGAGTGCATAAAGAAAATCGCCCCTGATTATAAGCCCAGCCCCCTGTGAAGGCCCATCAATCTTCCGACTCACATGAAGAGGTCCGTAAAGTGAAGCGTCTGGTGCTGCGATTACTGTATCTTCAACCGGATCTCCCATAAGCGAAGAACACAGAAAAAAGACTGCCGTTATTTTTCTAAGCATCTTACTGCAACTCCCAGCTTTCGTTAAATTTGATGCCGTTTTTTACTCTCAAGACGCTAACATGACCATCAGAAAATGCGAAATTAGCAGCATAATCATGAAGCCCATAACCGGCACGATCCGTCTCTGCGATAGCGGCCCAGTTTATAGTGTTGGCATATGTTGAAAAAACACGTCCTCGTCTGGAATCACCACGCGTTCCGGTGAGCGTCAATTGCTTTTCATACATGATGACAGCGCTTCCTGTAAGATTTGTAAGCTTTCGCCCTAAAAAGTCGGCTCCCCCATAAACAGGCACAGGACCTCTTGCGCTCAGATAAGTCGCAGAAGCAGGCATTTCTCTGCTAATCACATAATTGGATAGAAATGTTACTGCTCCTTGAGGAATGTCCGTATTAGGACAAAACCAGACACCTCTAGGGCTTTTGAACGAACTGCTTGTCATCTTAGAATCTCCTTCTACACACTGGCTGACATAGACAGTGTCGTTTAGATTCCATGGACAATAGTCGTTGTAGTTGCCGGCATACATGAAGAATTGAACAGTGGATTGTTTGAGGTTATTGGCGCATGAAATCATACGAGCTTTCCCGCGTGCAGTGGCAAGCGCCGGAAATAACAAGCCTGCAAGTATAGCGATAATCGCAATCACAACCAAAAGTTCTATTAAAGTAAAATTCCTATACTGGGTTGTTTTCATAAAAATCTTCCTTATCGAAAATTACTATCCAAAATAAAATCACAAGCATATAACTGTCGTAGAATAGGAACAGGATCATTGCTGCGGCAAGCCTGAACCATATATTGAAAAGCGTGTTGAGTCATATCCCATAGCGGCATATCTACATACATCACGTTCTCTCTATACGTATTTTTTTCCAGCTTATCAAAGCAGAATATTGAGATATCTTGTCGACGTAAATTTCTGCGGGCAAGCAAAGCATAACTAAACAGTCTGAAGCTGGTTACGAAAAGAGCATCAGGCCTTTCTAACTCAATAAATTGTTCAAGCTTTTCGAGAGCACCAACAGAATCACCGGAAATCAAACAGGAACAGACCGCTTGAGCTCTCCCCTCATGTGCAAGTTTAAATCCATGCGAACGAACAAGATCAGCATATTGACACTCAACAGTGACCAGTCCGATATTCTTCTTTCCTATCCGCAAAAGAAATTCCGCAGCACGCCTTGACTCAAGCTCATAATCGACAGCCACATAAGCTATATGGGAAAGGTCCGTAATACGGTTTATAAAAATCACAGGTTTGCCGGATGAAGCAATCTCATTCAACTGCTGCCAGGAAGAATTTGCTTCTTTTCTTGAAATGCAGAAAAACGCATCAACTCCCTCGCCTTTCTTTGCAATAAACTCTTCCACCGAAGTCTGAATAAGCCTTGCGTTTTCTGTACTGCAAGCAGCCCTCGCACTTTCATATACAATGCCACTATAGAACATTTCATTTATGACACCACTGCTGTAAGGATCACTGAATGGACCACTGATCGCTATATTCAAGGGCTTCTTAAGCGCAATTCCTCCAGACAATTCACAGACAATCGAACCAACCCCTGCCTGACGCATAATCAGCCCATCTGATTCAAGAATGCTCAACGCCTTGCGAACAGAAAACCGGCTTACACTATACCGCTCTGAAAGCTCATTCTCGGAAGGCAAGCTACTGCCAGGTGCAAAGTGCCGAGCCCTTATCTGACTTGAAAGCTCATCAACAATTACCTTAAAAACCGGAGCCTTTTGCTCTAGATTTCCCATATTCATACCTGTTCGTTTAACTTATTTGACAACTAAATTATGATACAAAACTCAATAAATGTCAATGCGTAAATCTTGAAAAACACATCTAACATTAAAGAACATAATTGTTTAGTAATAAAATTTTACCTCAATAAAATACTGAAGTCCAAAAAATCAAAAGCCTCAGACAACAAAAGAACATAGGCTTGCAATTCTTATATTTTTACCAGTAATAATATTAATACAAATATAACATACCTGTATGAATATCTATCTACTCTGGTCAATAAAGAAATATAGAGAAACAATTCAGGTGAACGAGAATATAGACTTGTAGCTTTGCCATATACTGCTATTGGATCCCATTTCTTAATAACGCGCAGAAACGAAATAACCCAAATTATATAGAAAACTCTCAAATCTTTGAAGCATCGTAATCAATTAGGCCTGAGACTGGACATATTTCAGTCAAACAAAAAATTCAAACAACCGCTTGATTCTGAGCAAAATTATCGCAATATTATATAAACAGATGAAATTCTGATATCAAAATGCACAGCCTGAAATACATATTGCATCTCTCCTTCAGCACCGCTGGAAAAATCCATGCGGACGGCGCAGCTTTGCACTCTGATTTCCAGCATTCATGGCGATGGCGGCTCTGAAATCGACAGAATAATCCATCCCCTTCCAATCTGAATAGTTTTAATACATAATCACCATATTCCGGAGTTAAAGAAAATCATGAACCCTAAATTTATGAATCCTGAAAAGAATCAGATACTCAGAAAAAGCCTGACGGCGCTGGCAATAATTGCAGGCTCTCTAATGATGCTTCCGCTTCAGGGATGCAAAGAGAAAAAAGCAGCTACAAACGCGGTGCCGCCCCCTGAAGTTTCCGTATATACAGTAAAAGTCGAAGAAGTATCTCTGGCGACCGAGCTGCCTGGACGAGTCAATCCTATGCTTGTCGCTGAAGTACGTCCGCAAATCGGCGGAATCATCCAGAAACGACTTTTCGAGGAAGGAGCCGATGTCAAGGAAGGCGATGTCCTTTATCAGATTGATCCAGCCCTTTACAAAGCGGCATACGACAAGTCAAAAGCCGATCTGGAAAGAGCAGAAGCACAGATAATCTCGCTCAAAAACAAATTTGAACGTTATGAAAAACTCATCAAATCCTCAGCCGTCAGCCAGCAGGAATATGATGACGCGAACTCAGCTTACAAAACTGTTGAAGCAGATATTCACGCCTGCAAGGCAGCCGTTGAAACAGCCAGAATAAACCTCGAATACACACAAATCAAAGCGCCTATATCAGGACGTATCGGCAAGTCCAACATCACTGTCGGAGCCCTTGTCACAGCCAATCACCTTACTCCGCTAGCTGTGATTCAGCAGCTTGATCCGATCTATGTGGACGTTACACAGTCCAGCTCAAGCCTTCTGCGCATTCGTCAGGAGCTTGAAAAAGGCATTCTGAAAAAGGACAAGGACAGACACAGCAAAGCGAAAGTTATACTGGAGGACGAAAGCCTTTATCCGCTTGAAGGAGAACAGAAATTCCGTGATGTCACTGTCGATCAGACAACAGGCTCATTCATCCTCAGAATAGTCTTCCCGAATCCGGATAAAATTCTGCTCCCCGGAATGTTTGTTCGCGCCGTGGTCGGAACAGGAATCAACAGTCAGGCGATTCTGGTTCCTCAGCAGGCGGTTTCGCGTGATGCAAAAGGACGTCCGGTCGCAATGGCAGTGGACAACGAAGGAAAAGTTTCACAGAAAGTTCTGACGATAGCTCAGGCTGTAGAAAACAGATGGCTGATAGCTTCAGGTCTTTCTGTCGGCGACCGCATAATTGTGGAAGGGCTTCAAAAAGCCCGTCCCGGCGCGACAGTCAAAGCTGTCCCGTTTGAAGAAAAAGCAGCTCAGGCTGCCGCTCCGGCGTCTCCGGAAAAAGCAAAGTAACGGAGGCTTTTAATGTTATCTAAATTCTTTCTTGAACGCCCGGTCTTCGCCTGGGTTGTATCGATAGCCATGATGCTTGCGGGCATTCTGGCAATACACAGCCTTCCGATATCGCAGTATCCGCCGATAGCCCCGCCGTCGATCTCAATCACGGCATTCTATCCCGGTGCCTCGGCTGAAACCGTGGAAAACAGCGTTACTCAGATTATCGAGCAGAAAATGACCGGATTCGACAAGATGCTCTACATGGCGGCAAGCAGCGACTCGTCAGGCACATGCCGAATCGACCTCACTTTTGCCCCAGGCACCGATCCGGACATGGCCTGGTCGCAGGTTCAGAACAAGCTTCAGCTTGCAATGGCAAGTCTGCCGACCGTCGTACAGCAGCAGGGCGTAAAGGTCAGTAAATCGACCAAGAATTATCTGATCCTCGTCGGACTGATTTCCGAAGACGGCAGCATGAACGGAAACGACTTGCGCGATTACGCGCAGTCCAATCTGGAAAAAGTCCTCTCGCGAGTCCCGGGCGTCGGTGAAGTCGAAACCTTCGGAACTCAGTTCGCCATGCGTATCTGGCTGAATCCGGACAAGCTAACGAACTACAAAATGACAGTTCAGGATGTAATCACGGCACTGAAATCATATAATGTTGAAGTATCCGCAGGACAATTCGGCGGAGCTCCTGCCGTTGACGGACAGCGCCTCAATGCCGCAATCATCGTCCAAAGCCTTCTCAAGAGTCCCGACGAATTCGCGGAAATCCCGCTACGCACAAATCCGGATGGAAGTATAGTCAGAGTCAAGGATGTCGGCAGAACAGAACTCGGAACAGAGCAGTACGACATCGAAGCGTTTTTCAACGGCGCACCGTCCTCAGTTCTCGCGATTCGTCAGGCAGCAGGAGCCAACGCGCTCAGCACAGCCAATGCAATCCGTGCGAAAATGACCGAAATGAGTCACTACTTTCCGCCGGGAATGAAGGTCATTTATCCCTATGACACAACGCCCTTCACAAAAGCAGCCATCGATGAAGTGGTAAAGACTCTTTTCGAGGCAATTTTTCTTGTCTTCATCGTCATGTTCCTCTTCCTCGGAAACATGCGCGCAACGCTGATTCCGACAATCGCTGTGCCGGTGGTTCTGCTCGGAACTTTCGCGGTGCTGAGTCTCTTCGGTTTCTCAATCAACATGCTGACAATGTTTGCGATGGTGCTGGCTATCGGTCTTCTGGTGGACGATGCCATCGTTGTTGTCGAAAACGTCGAACGAATCATGAGCGAAGAAGGGCTTTCTCCCAAGGAAGCCACGGCGAAGTCAATGGATCAGATCACCCCTGCCCTGATCGGTATCGGCCTTGTGCTCGCGGCTGTTTTCGGCCCTATGGCGTTTTTCTCAGGCTCAACAGGCGTTATATACCGTCAGTTCTCGATCACAGTTGTGTCCTCGATGCTTCTCTCGGTTGTTGTGGCCTTGATACTTACTCCGGTTCTCTGCGCATCACTGCTCAAGCCGGTGCCGAAAGGACATGAAGCGGCCGAAACAGGAATGAAAATTCTTCGTCCCTTCTTCAGACGTTTCGATGCCGCTTTCTTCAAGTGCAGAGATATCTACCTGAAAGTGGTTAAAAATTCTCTTTATCATCCTGTTCGCTACATCCTGCTTTTCGTGCTGATCGTAGGCGGAATGTACTATCTCTTCTCAAAGATGCCGACAGCCTATCTGCCTGATGAAGATCAGGGTATCCTTTTCGTTCAGGCTATGCTCCCGGCCAACTCATCCCTTGAGCAGACGAAAGAGATCATGGAAGGAGTCAAAAACTACTTCACTATCGATGAGAAAGACGCGGTGGAATCCTGCATGGCAATCTCCGGAACAAGTTTCTCGGGAAGAGGCCAGAATGTCGGTCTCGCCTTCGTCCGTCTCAAAGAATGGAAAAAGCGCGAACGCGAAAACCTCAAAGTCTGGGCTGTGGCCGGAAGAGCAATGAAAAAATTCTCGCAGATCAAAAATGCGATGGTTTACGCCTTCCCGCCTCCGGCTGTTATTGAGCTTGGACAGGGAACCGGCTTCGACTTCCAGCTTCTTGACCGCGGAGGCCTCGGACATGCCGCCCTCATGGACGCCAGAAATCAGCTCCTCGGGATGACTGCAAAAGATCCGACACTCACAAGAGTGCGTCCCAACGGTCTCGAAGACGTGCCGGAATACCATCTTGATATCGACTGGCAGAAGGCCGGTGCGCTCGGCATTCCGATCAACACAATACACAACACCGTCTCAGCCGCCTTCGGAAGCGCCTATGTCAACGACTTCATTCAGGGCGGACGTGTCAAACGTGTCTACGTTCAGGCGGATGCTCCTTATCGCATGTTGCCCAAGGACATCGACAAACTCTACGTCAGAAACGACAACGGCAAAATGGTGCCCTTCAACGCCTTCGCCTCTGGACACTGGACTTCAGGCTCTCCGAAGCTTTCGCGCTTCAACAGTTTCCCGTCCATCAATATCTGGGGAGAGCCCGCGCAGGGCAGAAGCTCAGGCGAAGCGATGCGGACAATGGAAGAACTCACAGCAAAACTGCCCCACGGAATCGGCTTCGACTGGACAGGACTCTCCTATCAGGAGCGTCAGGCAGGCTCTCAGGCAGCTCCGCTTTATGCATTCTCGGTACTTGCGATATTCCTCTGTCTTGCGGCGCTTTACGAGAGCTGGACGATTCCCTTCGCCATTCTCCTGACTCTTCCGCTTGGCGTGATCGGCGGCGTTATCGCAACCGACATGAGAGATTTCCCGAATGACGTCTATTTCCAGATCGGTCTCCTCACAACGCTCGGACTGACAACGAAAAACGCCATCCTTATCGTGCAGTTCGCCAAGGCCAGAGCCGAGGAGGGTATGAGTCTGATCGACGCAGCCATTGAAGGTTCAAAACTCCGTCTGCGTCCTATTGTGATGACCTCACTTGCCTTCGGATTCGGTGTCCTGCCGCTGGCCTTCGCCAAAGGAGCCGGTGCAGGTGCTCAGAAAGCGATCGGAACAGGTGTTCTCGGCGGTATGATTACGGCGACAATCCTTGTCGTCATCTTCGCCCCGCTCTTCTACGTGCTGATCCAGAAATACTTCGGAAAAACTAAGCTAAAAACAACTGCAAAAGCTGAATAAAAACAAAAAAGCGCCGTGACGTTTGGGCGTCGCGGCGCGCATTCCGGGATTTCCAGAAAGGGAACTTTCAATCAACTGTGACCTTCACATTGGAGACCTCCTTTTCTGTTTTTGGTACCGTAAGAGTCAGAACTCCGTTTTCATACTTTGCCTTGACTTTAGTTTTGTCAAAGGCTCCGGGAATCTGACAGATACGAGTGAATTGTCCATATGAGCGCCCGTAACTCAGAAGACGGTCGTCACTGCGCTGTTCCGTTTCTCTGTCACGTTTACCGCTCACTATTATCGAGTTATCCCGGATTGATATATCAATATCCTGCTTGTCGACTCCGGGAATATCCATTCTTATCAGATAAGATTCCTTGTTCTCGCTGATATCCGTTCCAAGCGGAAAGCGTAGCAATGTCGGCTCACGCATAAAGGAATCATTGTATCCGAAAGCCGATTCAAATATTTTCTGCATACGCTCATGCATCATCCTCATCTCAGCGAAAGGATCGGCATAAATGTCATCCTGAAGATTCTGAGACTTCCTCAGATCAGGAATACCGGGATTCTGCCGGATTGCCGTATTCTTATCTGAATCAGAGGAACTTCCCTGCAAGCTCGGAAGGAGCAGAAAGGCTCCGCAACAGAGCAGGATAATTATCACGGCATAAACGCCGTTTATTTTGAGATTCATAATTTTCTTCAGATTTTCAATGTTCATGCAAAGACCTCCTGAAGACTTCTTTCTTCGTTTATTCAGAGCTGACTTTAATCTTCTTCACGTTCTTTCTGCTTTCTTCGGTTCTTGGCAGACTGATTTTAAGGACGCCATTTTTGAATTTGGCATCAATCTTACTGCTGTCTATGCCTTCAGGCATTGCGAAGGAGCGCTGGAATGAACCGTAGGATCTTTCCGTAATGTGATAATCCTTGTTCTTTTCGTCGTGTTCGCTCTTCTTTTCGCCTTTGACGGTCAGAATGCCGCCGTCGAGAGAAACGTCGATATCCTTTTCTTCCACGCCGGGAATTTCGGCTGTGATTTCGATGTTCTTTGCCGTCTCGCTTATTTCAAAGCATGGCATAAAGGAATCTTTGCCGTTTCTTCCGAGTTCAGGCCAGAACCTGTTTTCATCAAAGAAACTGTTGAAGAGATTGTTCATACGGCTGTGGAGTTCAGCCACCGGCGAGACTTCAGTCTTCTTGGCCGGACTTGTCGTTTTTCTACTCCATGGAAGTAAATCGCCTATCATAATAAATCACCTCTTTCTTTTTAAAGTTTTAACTTTCAAAAAAACAATGATGATTTCATGAATTCAAAGACTCACATTGTATCCGTCACCTCCTTTCCTGTTCATTGCTTTCGTCTTTTATAACAGCATAGCCCGTGCCAGACAAGGTGAAATTCTTCCAAAGAAAGCGCGAGATCAAGGTGTTATAGAGAAGATGAGTATTTGCAGGCAATTCAGAAACTGAGACAGTTTTTCCCGTCCGCCGAGACAAACTGTGTCAGTATTTAGCAGAAAAATCAGCACAAGACAACAAGCTAATAAAAGTTATTACCACTATTATTACCCTTACGTAGTGGTTATTACCACTACTAGCCGGAATATAGGCTCAAATCAACTTTTGCAACTGATCACGGACTCCGGCGTATGGACGGCGCCTTTATTGCTCAGAACGCTTGAGAAGAGCGTGAAGGAACGGACTTCAAAACTGTAGGAGAAATCCGCAAGCTTTTTGAGAGCTTCCATGTCGCGATGATAAATCTTGTCCTTGATTCGGGCAATCGTTATATGAGGCACAAACTTCTGATCGTCTTTGATCTCAAGTCCGGCTTCGGCAAGAGCGGCATCGACGGAATCTCTCAGCGCAAGAAGCTCTGCGTTCTGCTTGAGCCCCGTCCAGAAGACATTGGGACGTCCGACCGAAGGGAAAAATCCGCATCCGGCGCTTTCCAGCTTGAACGCAGGCCATTTATTGACGCTTGCAAGAGATTCCTTGATTTTCTCGAAGACATCCTTGCCAACCGGGCCGATGAAGCGCAGTGTCAGATGAATCTGTTCACGCGGAACAGTGCGGCAGTTGTGGATTTTAGTATTGTCCGGCATAAGAGCTTTTCTGATATCTTCCGGCAGCTCTATTGCCGTAAAAAGTCGTATTGAATCCATTAGGATTTCTCCGTTGTTGAAAACTTACTCAAAAATCGCGGCCTGACGCTTATAATGATCTTCGATAACTATGGCAGCCATTGCCTCGATTACAGGAACTATACGCGGACATATGCAGGGATCGTGACGACCTTCCGTTATGCAAATGGTCTCCTTGCCATTAATGTCAAGAGTCGGCTGAGGCGAGGCTATCGACGATGTCGGCTTGACTGCAACGCGGAATATTATTTCCTCGCCTGTCGAAATGCCGCCTAATATGCCGCCAGCGTTATTCGTCATGAATCCGTTCTTGTCCATGCGGTCATTGTGCTGGATTCCTGTCATGTCGGCAGCCGCGAAACCTTTGCCGAATTCGATCCCCTTTGTAGCGCCGAGCGAAAGCATTGCTTTTGCCAGATCCGCTTCAAGCTTATCGAAAACCGGCTCTCCGAGTCCCGGAGGCACACCGTTAATGCGGCACTCAATAACGCCGCCGACGCTGTCCTTGCGGTCTCTTGCCTCGATGATTTTCTCGACCATCTTTGCTGCTGCATCAGGATCACAGGCACGGACAATATTGTTTTCGATCTCTTCAGGACAATATTTCTCGCACTGGATTCCGGCTGCTCTGAGAGTATATGCAGTAATGCTGATTCCGCGTGAAGCAAGAATTTTTTTAGCGATTGCTCCGGCGGCGACGCGCCCTGCCGTTTCGCGTCCTGATGCTCTTCCGCTGCCGCGGTGGTCGCGAATACCGTATTTCTTCGTATAGGTGAAATCGGCATGTCCGGGTCTGAAGAGATCCTTAATGTTGTCGTAAGCTGAAGGACGGGCATCCTTATTGAGAATCATCATCATTACCGGAGTTCCAGTAAGCTTTCCCTCGAAAATACCGGACATGATTTTGACTGTATCCGATTCCTCGCGAGGAGTCGTCACAGCTGACTGTCCCGGTTTTCTGCGGTCGAGTTCCTTCTGAATGTCGGCTTCGCAAATTTCCACACCGGGCTTTGCTCCGTCGACGACGACTCCCACGGCTCCGCCGTGCGACTCTCCGAATGTACTTATTCTAAAAAGTGTTCCGAAACTACTTCCCGGCATTTTTCCTGTACTCCGTTATTTCTGCAAAAAGTTTATTAAAAGCATCCTCCACAGAGAACCCTTCAAGGTTCACAGTAAGATGCGAGTATGAAATATAATACTCTTTCCTGCTTCTGAACAGGCGCATAAATGATTCTTCCGGACATTTCGGATCAATAAATGAGGGAAGTCCGTTTGCGATTGAGCGGCGATAAAGTTCAAAAGGACTGTTTTCAAGATGAATGAGCAGTCCGGCATCCCTGATTTTCGACGCAAATTCCTTGCTCGAAGCCAGCATGCCGCCGCCTAGAGAAATCACTGCAACAAATGTACGTTCCTCGAGCTTGCGGAAATCCGTGTCGCCAAGCTTGCGAAAGATTTCGCGGACAGCGATTGCCTCACCGCTTTCCTCGCTGTAAAGAGCGGCAAGTTCATCGTCTGTATCGTAAAACTGCGCGCCGATACGTTCCGCAAGGAGTTTTCCATGCGTCGATTTGCCGCAGTGTTTCATTCCGGTCAATATTATATTCATTGAGCTCCTTGACTTTGTTCAAAGGGTAAATGAAATTACACTGCTTTGAAATCTTTTCAATCGGGAGCCAGGAATAAGGTGCCTAACAGACTGATAAAAGAAAAAAGTTTATATCTGCAACAACATGCAGCCAATCCCGTGGACTGGTATCCGTGGTGCGAAGAAGCCTTCGACGCGGCCAGAGAACGGGACTTGCCTGTTTTTGTCTCGATAGGCTACTCAAGCTGCCACTGGTGCCATGTCATGGAGCACGAGACTTTCAGCAATCTCGAAATAGCCGCCCGCATGAACCTGAACTTCATCTGCATAAAAGTCGACCGCGAGGAAAGACCCGATCTCGACAGCATCTACATGAAAGCCTGCCAGGTTCTCACCGGAAGCGGCGGCTGGCCTCTGAATCTTTTTCTCACTCACGACAAAAAGCCGTTTTTTGCGGCAACATACATTCCGCCGACTTCATACACCGGCATTCCCGGCATGGACAAAATCATTCCTGCCATAGCGAGACTCTGGCAGACAAAACGCGATCAGCTACTGGAATCCGCCGGAGAAATCACAAAAGTGATAAGCGGTGAGACACAACGCCTTCACAGCCGTCTTAAGGAAGATGAAATCCTCAAAATCGCACTGAACTCACTGAAGGAATCCTTTGACAGGGAAAACGGCGGCTTCGGCAGCGCCCCGAAATTCCCCTCTCCACACCTGATGCTTTTCCTCATGGACAGCGCAAGCATTCTCGGAGATCACGAGGCAGGCGACATCGCGCTTGCCACTCTCGCCGCCATACGGCGCGGCGGAATCTTCGATCAGGCAGGCGGCGGAATTCATCGCTACTCGACTACTCAGGACTGGCTTGTTCCGCATTTCGAAAAAATGCTTTACGATCAGGCTCTCTACGCCTACGCCTGCGCCGAAGCCTGCACCGCCAGCAATGATCCGATATTCAAAGACGCAATCGAAAATGTATTCTCGTACGTCTGTTCCGACATGCTTTCCTATGAAGGAGCCTTCCACTCCGCCGAGGATGCCGACAGCGAAGGAGTCGAAGGCAAGTACTACCTCTGGACAATCTGCGACATTGAGGATATCATGAGCAATCGAGAAGCACAGGCGGCAGCCGCTTACTTCGACATAAGGGATGAAGGCAATTACAGCGAAGGAATCTCAAAAGATCCGGAAAAACCGGGTTTCAATATTCTGCATATAGCCGATAAGAAATCTCCTGTTCCGCCCGATGCAAAAATGCTGGAAATCATAAAAAAAATGAAGCTTGCCAGAAAACGCCGTCCGCGTCCTGTCAAGGACTCCAAGATAATTGCCGGCTGGAACGGACTTATGGCGGCGGCACTCGCCCGCGCTTCTCTCTGCAAAGGACTAGAACAATATCTTGAACAGGCTGAAAACTGCCTCAGCTTTGTGATGTCGAAAATGAAACTTCCGGTCAACCGCCTTGCGCATTGCCACATCGGATCGCTCTCGACACAGGAAGCCTTTCTCGACGGCTACGCTTTTGTGATATGGGGACTTCTTGAAACTTATCAAGCCTCATTGAAAGAAACTTATCTTGAACAGGCATTGAAGCTTACGGACACCGTTTTAAAGAACTTTTACGATCCGGAAAAAAATGTCCTTTACCTTAATTCCGAGCTTTCTGAAAATCTGATATTCCGTCCTGAAGATCCTTATGACAACGCCACGCCCTCCGGCTCATCGGCAATGATAATGAACCTGCTTCTGCTTCATGAAATCAACGGGTCTCAGGAATTTAAAGATATCGCCCGCGCGCTGATGAAGAAACAACTGGAAACCTGCGAAAAGGCTCCCGCCTCCGCGGCCAACCTGCTCAGGGCATATCTGAGGAGTAAGCACGGCTTCGTCAAAGCGGCGATCAGCGGCGACTCCGACGAAACCGCCCGTTTCCGCAAAGCCTTCGAGGACGTCGCCTATCCCGGAATCATCTACTGCCGTTCCAAGGAATATAAACCCGGCATATACCTCTGCGGCAAAAGAAAATGCCTCCCCAGAGTAATCTCCGCCGAAGAACTCAAAAACGCCATAAAAGAACTGACAAAGACAAACTAAGTTCTTTTGAACAAGAATACCTGCCAGCACCACAAAGATATCTTGTTCAGATATTTTATATGCTCAATTTATGGTAATAATTCCCCTTCTTCCCTGCCTAAAAATAAGACACCAGCTCAAAACTTAAGTTATTCCGGAAAAACTTTCTGATTGCTATTGCATTGAATTTTACTTTGCTCTATAATTAAGAAAAGATATGCGCAATAGATGCGCAAGGAGTTCATATAATATGCCTCGACAAGGAAGAAAATCACCGCTTCAGCAGATTGCCAGTCACTTTGGTGTTAACGCCAGTACAGTTTCGCGGGCATTGGCTGGAGATTCTCGTATCAGCGACTTGAAGCGCAAGGAGATATGCTCCTTTGCCGAGAGCCTCCGCTATTGTCCTAATGTCTTCCGCCGCAAACGTCGTGAAACGATAGGCTTAATGATTTTCAGCGATGCGGATGCATGCGTAGAAGATAATTTTCAGCGTGAATTTGTACGTTGTGCCTCTAATGCTCTTTTCGAACGAGGCTATCATGTTCACGTAGAATTTCTCAAGCGCGAAAAAGATGCCTGGCCCGCCTTCCTTAAAAACGGACGTGTTGACGGGGTTCTGGTCTCCGGACACCCGCCAATTGAGCTTTGTCAGCGTCTGCGTGAGTCTAAAATCCCGACTCTGGTCTTTACTGATACCTTGGAACGAACTGGATGTTTCTGCGTCAAGCCCGATCTCGCCGAAGGCACGCAGAAAATAGTCCATAGACTTTTTGAATTAGGACATCGGCGTATTGCCTTGCTTTCCAGCAGTCGCGTCTATCCGAGCATTGAAGAACGCTATAAGGCTTTCTGCTTCGCTCTTATGGAACTTGGACTTCAGCCTGACCCAAGCTTGATGATTTTCGATTTAGCACCCAGTATTTCCGGAGGACGCGATGGAGTAAAGATGCTTCTTGAGCGCGGAGCTCCGCCAAGCGCAATAGTATTCATAAATGACTATATGGCTCTTGGAGGAATGATGGAACTCCTGACAAGAGGCTTCAAACTGCCTTATGACATATCCATAGCGAGCCACGACAATCTGGAGATATGCAAAGAGCTGGATCCGCCTCTTGCCAGTGTTGATATCTCTTTCGGACAGATGCTGTCCGATGCCCTTGAACTTCTTTTCGCTCAACTTGACAACGGCTTCGACATTCCGGTCGAGAAAGTCTCCAAGTCATGTTTCATAGAGCGTGCCAGCATTGCTAAAAATAACCGAGCTTAAAGAGAGGAGGAGGAAATGAGAATCAAAGCAGTGATGAAGTTTACCTTGATCGAATTATTAGTGGTCATTGCCATTATCGCCATCCTGGCATCGATGCTGCTTCCGGCTCTCAACAAGGGGAGAGAGAGTGCCAGAAAGATACAATGCCTCAACAACCTCAAGCAGATAGGTATGGCTCAAGCTCAATATGCAGGGGACAATAATGCCTGGATCTGGCATACCGCATATTCAGTTGCCGGATATGACAATTGGGTTCAGTGTCTGTATGGAGGTGGCATTTATCCTCAGCAGAAGTACATCTCAAACAAGAATCTGTTCTGCTGTCCCTCATCGAATGTAGCGACTTTCACTGGCTGCTACAATACTTACGGGATGTACAAAGCCACCAGAGACGGTGAATATGCAGCCAAAGGCTTCAACTTTACTGCCAGAACATCCGCAGGAACACTTTCTGATGTCTTTCTATTTTACAACTTGGAGCGGATGGCGAATCCCTCCCGATTTGTCATGCTTGCCGACACAATGGGTACGAATCCAGCCTCGGCAACCGAATACCTGAAACCAACCTGGCAATTGTCAACAACATTGCACACAGATGGAAGCTATGCCCACTTACGACACAATAAATTCGCAAACTGCGGATTCAGCGATGGACACGCAGGTTCACTGGACCCTCTCGCCATGCGGGCTACGGCAACCGCTATCCATTACTCTACCGACAGCAACTACAATATAATCAATATTCCATAAGGAGAAAGACTATGCTTTTTAAAGACAAATTGGTTACAAAGACGATGCTCTCCTGCCTAGCCGCTGCCTCGTTATTTTTGCCTTGTGCAGCCGCCGAGCCGGATTTCATCATTGGTGCCACCACACATTTCGGTCATAAGAAAGGATTCCTGCCCGAGAATCTGAAAGTCTTCAAAGAATCCGGCCTTGTTTCCACCCGTGATGACACAAGCTGGCGCAGTTGGGAACAGGAAAAGGGAGTCTATTCGCTTTCAAACGAAATGCTGGCGGAATATTTGAGAACAGCCCCTTCCATGGGACTCAAACCGCTTCAGATAATAGGCTATCCCAATAAGCTCTATGATGGCGGAGGATATCCCAAGTCTGCTGAAGCCATAGAAGCTCACGCCAAGTTTTGTGAACAGGCTGTCTCTGCCTGGAAAGGCAAATGTTTTCTTTATCAGGTTTGGAACGAGTGGGATGGCGGTTGCGGCGTTCCCAAGGAATTCAAAGGCCAGGGAGATGCAAAAAGTTACGCTGAACTGCTCAAAGTTGCCTATCCAAGAATGAAGGCAGTTGATCCGTCCATAACAGTTATTGCAAACTCGGTCTGCACTGGAGAGAAGTTCCTCGAAGATACACTAAAGGCAGGTGTCCTGACGGCTTGTGACGGTATCGCCTTCCATTCCTACGAATACGGCTCTGTTGGCGTGAAACGCAGTCCTGAAAGCTATGTAGAGCGAATCGCCGGCGTCGAAAAGCTGGTCAAGAGCTACAACGACGGCAAGGAGTTTCCTATCTACCTTACTGAGACCGGCTGGCCGAACCATATCAAGCGTAGCGGTTCCACAGATGCCGAAACCGGTGATCGCATCGCAAGAACCTATCTTTTGATTAAGACTATTCCTTCCGTCAAAGGCCTCTGGTGGTATGACTTTCAGGACGACGGGCTTGACCCTGAGGAGCCTGAATGTAACTTCGGCATTGTGCGGACTGACCTTACGCCTAAAGAACCGTATTACGTCATAAAATCAATTGCTGACATCATCAAAAAGGGCAAGTTTATCGAACGCATGAAATGCTCCGACGATGGACTGATCTCCCTCAAATTCAAGATGCCGGACGGTCAGGATGTCCTTGCTGCCTGGTGCGTCCTGCCGGAAACAAATCTGCAGGTTACGCTCAAAAATTCCAGCGGAGCCAAAGGTCCGTTGAAGACTTTCGTTGCCGGGTTCGATGCAATTGAACGTGACTGGGGAATGCGCTTATGGGCAACCAATAATCGCCACAAAGTCAATAATGCGGCCGCAATCATGCCGGATCGCTTTATGTTTACTGTCAGGAGCAGACCTTTTATAGTGATGGGTGATCTCTCAGGTGTTGAGCTTGAGAAGGTCGAGCGAATCTCATTTCCTGATCAGGCAAAATCTCGAAACGGATATATAAAAATCCCCGGCAAGATCGGACTTGTCTTCCCTGAATCCAAGCCTGCTGTTCCAGTCAAATTCGGCGGTCCAATGAATTACAGGAGTCTTTCAGGAGGAGCGGCTTTCACAACAAAAGACATTGATGCCTCTTTCACATTGAGCTACGGCAAGGATTCCCTGAATCTTGTAGTAGAGGTTTTGGATGACACCTTTTTCCAGAACGAATCGGGCGCAAGGACTTGGATTGGCGACAGCGTTCAGCTCGCATTCCAGAATCTCAATAAAAAAGCCGATCTGAACGGAACAACTGAATACACCTTGGCATTGACGGAGAAAGGCTCAGCCGTCTACCGCGAATTCTCACAGATAAAACTGCCTGAAGGACAGGCATCAGACGTCAAGTGTGAGATCAAGCGCGAAGGAAACAAGACTGTCTACAGTGCTCAGTTCCCCTTGAAAGAGTTAGGCTTCAAGACACTTGAACCTGATATGCTCTTCGGCTTCTCCATCCTTGTTAATGACAACGATGGAAACGAGCGTAAAGGCTACCTCCACTGGGGCGAGGGAATCGGCTCCAGCAAGGATCCATCCGAATATAACTGGCTCATGATAAAGGAATGAATAAAATGAAGATCTTTGCACTAATCTTTTCCGTTTTTCTCCTCTGCTGCATTGCCGCAGCGGAGGACATATCCATCGGTAATTTTGCAAACGGTTCAGCAGATGGCTGGACTCTGTCTCTTGGCAAAGAATTCCCACCCGGCGCTCAAGGCAGCTTTGCTAT
>JAKJHH010000004.1:0-5002 GCA_022703965.1 Verrucomicrobiota bacterium | reverse complement strand
GCAGCGCTTATGCTGCCTATCTGGAAGGCTCATTTGGCAATGGCGGGGTTTATGTCTCAATCAACAAGACTTTACCTACAGCTCTGCCATTCAAGACTTTGAAATTTAAAGTTAAAAGCTCCGACTTTGAAGCTATAACTATCAGACTTACTGATGGAAGCGGACAGGTTCATCAGCAAGTTATCAGCCTCAATAAAGATAGCTCAGGCTGGCAGGATATCACTATTAAGGATTATAAGGGGACTAAGCGCAATACCTGCTGGGGTGGTGCAAAGGATGGCAAATGGCATGACCCCTTGAAAGGAGTATCGTTGCTTTTGGAAAGTTCTTCCCTCAATGATGATTTGAAAAGCGGACGAGCCTTATTTTCCGACATCACATTGGAAAAGTAATGAAAGCAGAGGTCGGTCCTCATCAGCCATCCCATATTTTTTATCGCTTGCCTTAGGGCTGTAAAGAAATTAACATTACAAGTTGCTGCCGTGGAGATCGTGATTTGATTTTGGGGCTGACGGCGAGGAGGATACCTTCAGGTATCTAGCGAGTCGGCGGCACAAAAAGCGTTCACGAGAACACGGCAAATGTAATGCTTATTTATGAACATCTCCTTAGCTCTCGGACAAATAAAATACTCCGCATCTTGCCAGAGCTGCGGATATCATTCATTTATAATTGACTGCAAAAACCATGAAGCATTATAACACTTCTGCTTAATTTCCACTTCAAAAAAGCAAGCTGGCAGATTTCCAGGAAGACTAATAGGGGACAATATCGTCTTCGGGACTTGACTTTATACGTGAATCCGTATAAAAGATATATGCGGAATCAAGGAGGACTGTCGCAGTGTTTCAATGGCTTAATTATCTTGGCGGGGCTCTCATGGGATGGGGACTCGGCGCTAACGACTCGTCGAATGCCTTCGGCACGGCAGTAAGTTCGCGTATGGTCAGTTATCGTCTCGCGATTGCAGTTACAGCAATCTTCGTAATGGCCGGAGCTCTGCTTCAAGGACAAGCCGGCATAAAAACCTTCAGCCGCGATCTTAAGGGAGCAGCTGTACAGTCCGATAATCTGAACCCGGAACAGAAGGACAAAGCCATTAAAAAGGCGATGAAAACAGCAGCGATAATATCATTTTCCGCAGCTGTGGCGGTTATTGTCATGACGGTGCTTAAAATGCCTGTTTCAACTTCTCAGGCCGTAGTCGGTTCGATTGTCGGCATCGGAGTACTTCAGGACAGCGTAAACTTCAGCGCACTCAGCAAGGTTGTCATCTGCTGGATAGGAACTCCTCTTGGCGCGGCTCTTTTTACTTACATATTGTACAAAATCTTCAAAAGCATTCTTCGAGCCTGGAATCCGTCTATTTTCGTTTACGATCCCGTCATGAGAATTGCATTGGTCGTCTGCGGAGCTTACGGAGCCTATGCCCTTGGAGCCAACAATGTCGCAAACGTGTCCGCCGTCTTTGTAGGCGACGGCATGATGACGGAATTTCAGGCCGCCATCTTCGGAGGCATCTGCATTGCGCTTGGAGTCCTCACTTTCAGCAAACCGGTTATGATGACAGTAGGCAAAGGAGTTGTGGAGCTGAATGCCTTCACCGCCTTTATCGTGGTCTTGTCTGAAGCGATTACAGTTCACATCTATGCGATGGTAGGAGTTCCTGTTTCATCCTCTCAGGCTGTAATCGGAGCCTTGGCAGGGCTTGGTATGATCAAGGGAGCCCATGTCATCAACTACAAAATGCTCGGAGGAATTGCTATAGGATGGATTACAACTCCGCTTGTCGCCGCCATTTTTGCCATTCTTGCATATATTCTCACCAGTTTGAAATACATTCCCTGATTTGAGGAAATATTTTTCATTGCAAACCCATTAATATTAGAATATTGTGAGAATTGGATTTGTTTTATGTTAAATATTAGGAAATTCTCTTGTTTATCTTTTCCCCTTCTATAGATTGCATGATCTATTGACTGATTTCCATTACAATTTCGGAAGGGGAAATATGAAAATGAAATTGGGAAGCAGGCTGCTTGCAGGATTTGCATGCGTTTCGTTGATTTGCGCGGCAGTGGGAGGAGTCGGCATAAAGGGGCTCAGCGACAGCTCGGCAAGTCTTAAGGAACTTAGGAATAACGATGTCGGACTCTTAAGACTTTCGGCATCCATTTCAAAAGCTGCCTTGAACTGTCGACGCTATGAAAAAGACTTTTTCCTTAATATCGGCAACAAGGAAAAACAAGCTGAATACGAGCGCAAATTTGATTCAGCCTTTGAACTTTTGCAAAACAGCATCAAGGACAGCCTGAACAAGGCCGCCGCAGATCCGCAAATTGACTCTGAAACTCTTAAACGCATAAAAGGAATGTCAGAAAAAACTGCGGCTTATGCCGTTGCCTTCAAGACTCTGGCAAAGGAAATCAGCCTTGCGGAAAAAGCTCCAAGCCCTCAGGACGCTAACAAGAAATTTGCAGCCTTCAAGGAAGAAATCCGCCAGATGGAGGACGATGTCGATTTTCTTTCCTCAAAAGTATCTTCAATGCTGGAACATACGGTTTCAGATGGAGTTCAGACAGCTTCAACCGGAATCATGCTCATTGTCGGCGGCACTCTACTGGGATTCATCTCCGCACTTGGAGCCGGAATATGTCTGAGCCGATCGACAAGCAAAACACTTCATGATCTTGCCGAACGTCTTTATGAAGCATCCGTTCACACGGAACACGCTTCAACCGCACTCTCGGCCTCAGGACAGAATCTCGCACGGGGAGCTGCCGAACAGGCGTCAGGAATCGAAGAGAGCTCCGCCTCTCTTGAGGAAATGAGTTCTGTCGTACATCATAATTCAGAATCAGCCAAGGATGCCGAGTTATCTGTGCGTTCCGTTGTCACAGCATCTTCTGAAAGCACGGAGGCAATGACTCGCATGAGAGGCTCTGTCACGAAAATAAACGCGTCCATACAGGAAACCGGCAAGGTATTAAAGAGCATTGATGAAATAGCATTCCAGACAAATCTGCTAGCCTTGAATGCCGCCGTGGAAGCCGCACGTGCAGGAGAATCTGGAAAAGGCTTCGCTGTTGTTGCCGAAGAAGTACGCCGCCTTGCACAACGAAGCGCGGCGTCTGCCAGAAGTACATCCGCAATGATAGAGGAATCCCGACGCAATGCCGACGATGTTGTAGCCGCTGCCGATACTCTTGAGAAAAAACTTTCCGGGATAAACAGCTCTGCGTCCGATGCAGTATCTCTGGCCTCTGCCATTGCGCTCGCATCAGCCGAGCAGGCAGGAGGCATAGATCAGTTGAGCGCCTCTGTCGTGCAAATGGATAAAATCGTTCAGGAAAACGCCTCAAACGCTGAGGAAAGCGCGCAATCGGCGGAGGAGCTGGCTCGTCAATCCGCAGAACTCAGAGCGTTGGCATTGGAACTCAGGGTGCTTGTCGACGGAAATGCCGCCTTCGAGGACAGCATTCATCTTCCGCAAGCAGCAGCCATGAAAGAAGTTGATTTGATCGGAGAACTTTCCTGAAATCCTTGTCCGTGTTTTTGAAAATGAAGCGATTACGCAGTATTTTAAATCTTCTTTCAACTGCAATTTAAGGAGTTCAGAATATATGGCTACAGTAGTTCCTTTCAAGGCTCTTCTGCCGACACCTGATAAGGTATCTAAAGTCGCGGCAGTTCCTTATGACGTCGTTAACAGTGAAGAAGCCGCGGTTCTTGCCGAAGGCAATCCTATATCATTTCTCAGGGTTTCGCGTCCTGAAATCGAAATGACTCCCGGCATCAACCTCTACGACGACAGCGTTTACGCAAAGGCTAATGAAAACTTCAAGCGTCTCTGCAAGGAAGCACCGCTGGAGCTTGATTCAGAGTCCAGACTCTATGTCTATACACTCAAAATGGGCGCTCACGTCCAGACAGGGATCATCGCTGCCTTTTCAACCGATGACTACGATAAGGACATCATTAAAAAGCACGAAAAAACCCGCAAGGACAAGGAAGATGACCGCACACGCCATGTCATCACCCTGAAGTCTCACACAGGGCCGGTTTTCCTCACCTATCGCGATGAACAGAAGATCGACGCTATCGTTGAGGCCGCCAAAAAGGAAAAAGCTTATTTCGACTTCACCGCTCCCGACGGCATTTCACATACAGTCTGGAAGCTCTCCGTTGCCGACAGCGCAAAAATCTCCGAACTCTTCAAAGGCGTTCCTTATCTCTATATTGCCGACGGACATCATCGCGCAGCGTCAGCATCAAGAGCAGCCGAAGCCTGCCGCTCTAAGAATCCTGCTCACACAGGCAAGGAAGACTACAATTACTTCCTCGCGGTTGTATTCCCGTCCTCTCAGCTCCGCATTCTCCCTTACAACAGAGTCGTGAAGGATCTCAACGGCCTTTCAAAGGAAGCTTTCCTTGCAAAGGTTGCAGAGAAATTCACTGTGTCGGAAACATCTTCTCCGTCTCCTGCCAAGTCCGGCACATTCTGCATGTATCTTGATAAGAAATGGTACCTTTTTGTGCCTAAATTCGACATAAACAAGCTTGGTGTTATCGAAAGACTCGATGTCAGCGTACTTCAGGATCTTATTCTTGCCCCGCTTCTCGGAATCGACGACCCGAGAACAAGCAAGAGAGTGGACTTTGTCGGCGGCATCCGCGGTACAAATGAGCTCGTAAAACTTGTAGATTCCGGCAAGTTTGCTGTCGCTTTCTCAATGTTCCCGACAACGCTGGATCAGCTTATGGCCATTTCCGATGCGGGCGCAATCATGCCCCCCAAATCGACATGGTTCGAGCCCAAACTTCGTGACGGCATCGCCTGTCACAACTTCTAAGGAGCTGTAAAGAAATTAACTTTACAAGTTGCCGTGGAGATCGTGATTTGATTTTGGGGTTGACGGCGAGTCGGATACCTTCAGGTATCTAACGAGTCGGCGGCACAAAAAGCATTCACGAGAACATGGCAAATGTAAAGGTTATTTAT
>JAKJHH010000049.1:18126-20955 GCA_022703965.1 Verrucomicrobiota bacterium | reverse complement strand
CGAAGACTTCACGCAGTTTAAACTCGTGAAAAATTAAACCTTTCTTCGATACCGAAGTGGAAAATTATCATAGGAGAAAAAAAATGGCCAGTAAGTCAGAACTGAATCTGAAGAAACTCGCGAAAACTCCGATCCCGATGAATTTCGTGAAGAAGAATGATGCCCAGTGGAATCATCAGCAGTGGCTCGATTTCCTCGCGTATCTCAAGGAAAAGGGATATGATCCGATTGAAGAAGACAAAGTCGGTCTTCTGCTTGAAGAAAAGAAAGTGCAGTATCTCGCTTCAAAGGCAGGCTGATCCCTGCTTTGGCTTTGATATGATTTTTCAGAGATTGCCGGGGAGCGGTATTCTGACCGGATACTCCGCGTCTCTTTTTATATTTTAACCGGAAAAATTACTTTATCCGGTCATGGTTTTTACAGCTCTGGAAGCGGCGGATCAGATATCTTCCACTATAATTCTGAAAGTTTTGAAATGTCTTTTATTGAAATGAGTCTTCTGGGTATCGGCCTTGCCGCCGATGCGTTCGCCGTATCTGTCACCAGCGGAATCGCCATAGAAAGAATGAAGTTGCATCATGCGATGCTCATTGCCGGATTCTTCGGCTTTTTTCAGGCTTTGATGCCTCTTATCGGCTGGGCTGTCGGAGGATTTGCCAGAGACTATGTTTCCAGCTTTGATCACTGGATTGCTTTTGTTCTTCTCTCTTTTGTCGGCGGGAAAATGCTTTATGAATCGCTGAAGAATGACGATGACAAGGAGCCTGTCAATCCGCTTGATATCTATGTACTTTTCATGCTTGCAATTGCGACAAGCATTGACGCCCTTGCGGTCGGTGTGACTCTTTCTTTTGTGAATGTTTCTATTATTGAGCCTGTGCTTATCATTGGCCTGATTACCTTTGTTCTTTCCTTTGCCGGAACATATATCGGCAAAATATGCGGACATCTTTTTGAGAAAAAACTTGAGATTGCCGGAGCTCTGATTCTCATCGGTATCGGCATCAAGATTCTAGTAGAGCACCTCATGGGAAAATGATACGGACAAGATAGCGGATGCCCTGCTCGCCTGCAAGCAAGAGTGGAAACCTCGAAGCGCACGAAGGACACGAAGAAGAAGACTTGCTAATCAGGACAGCATAAAAAATAATGAAAATAGCATTGTCCATCCTCAGCGTGCTTAGATTTTCCCTTGTCCATTCCGTTCATATAGTCCATCCTGTCCATTAAAAGATGCAGATTTTGTCGTAGTCGCAGCAGTTCAAACGAGCAAAAGACCCAGAGCCCCAAAGTCTCTTAAATTATAAACTCATTCCCTCTGTTTTCTTCGTGTACTTTGCGCCCTTCGTGGTTTACATCCCACTCACAATAAAGTAAATTTACCAATGGGGGCTTTTTATAAGCGCTCTTGACAAGGGGCTTTTATTTTGCTATAATGAAAGATACGTTTTCATTCTGTTACATTTTTCCAAGAGAAAACCCGAAAGAGAAGAGGCTGAAATGATTTCGGTAAAAACAGGCAAAAGACTTTTGTTGTCCGCCGGACTGCTTTTCTCCGCATCCTGTATTTTGAGCGGAGCTGGCTTTCCTGATGAGTTGAAAACTGAAAAAGGGGGAGCTTTCCGTCTCGGCGGAATTTCCTTTGAAATGATCCACTTTAAGGAAAACTGGTCCTCTACAACGCAGAGGAATCAGAATGTAAAGCTTGAGCCCGGCTTTCCTGTGCAGAAGTCTGGAGAATTTCAGGTGCAGGGACAGTTTTCGTCCTTCAAATTCGACGAGAAGCTTTCCGCTGCCGATGACGGATCAATCAAGTGCGAATACAAGCTTAATGCGCTTGAAACTCTGACTACGAACGAGATTTCTCTGCTCATGTCGCTGCCATCGGAAAAGTTCGGCGGTGCTTCGGTAAAAGTTGACGGCAAGGAAATCATTCTTCCTGTTGAATTTACTGAAAACAAGACTGGAATTTTCAGTTCGGCGACTGCGTCTGAAATCGTGATAGGCACAGAAAAAGGCAAGATGCTGATATCCGGGATAAAAGGACTCCTTATTCAGGATGACAGGAAGTGGAATTCTCCCGCTTTTTCCTTCAGATTCTACTTCAATCCGTCCAAGGGCGAGATCAAGGAGACATCTCTTAATTTCACGGTTAAGCTTTCAGGTTATGATTCAAAGCAGACTGATCTCAAGTCTGCTGTGAATATGGGCTTTAAAGACGATTTTGCCGGCGACGGCAAAGGCGGCTGGACGGATCAGGGGCCGGACAACGACATTAGAATGATAAAGCCCGGAACTGAAAACTTCGCCGGACTCAAATTTGATATCATTGATCCTGCGAAAAACAATGGAAAATCCTGTATCGTTCTCGGTCAGGCTGATACTTACAAGTTTCCGCTTTCAGCTTCCGCAACGGCTCCGGCAGGCAGCTTCAAAAATCTCTATCTTCTGCATGCCGAAGGATGGAGCGGACGAGGTATTTATGAGGCTGGAAAAGTCAAACTCTCCTATAAGGACGGCAGTGAGACTATTATTCCCGTAATGTCAGGCAAGGATCTCAGCAACTGGTGGGCTCCTTCCTCACGCGAGAACGGTACTGTCGTATGGACAGGCGAGAACGCAAGCGCCTACGTAGGACTTTTCCTCTCAAAGTATCCGGTTGACGCAAAGGAAATCGCCAATATCACATTTGAGTCCAACGCAAAGTCGATCTGGATGATAGTCGGAGCGACATTCTCGAATGAAGACGTGCCGCTTCCCAAATCCCAGCCTACATACATCATTGAAAACAGCGAATGGAAGCCTTTCAAGTACGAAAAGGATATTGT
>JAKJHH010000049.1:247-18107 GCA_022703965.1 Verrucomicrobiota bacterium | reverse complement strand
CAAAGGCAGCGTGATGGACTTCTCTTTTCTTGCCAACGACGCTCCGGCAGGCAAGTACGGTCCGGTCATAGTTAAGGATGGCAAGCTCAGTTTTGCCAATGCTCAGGATAAACGCCTTCGTCTTTATGGAGCGAATACCTGCTTTACTACGAATTACATGGACAAGGAATCCTGCGACAGACTCGCGGAGAGATTTGTAGCAATCGGTTATAATACGCTCAGAATCCATCATTATGATGCAGCTCTGATAAAGAAGGATTCCCCGACAGGAACCGATTTTGATCCAGAGCAGCTCGACAAGCTTGATTATCTCTTTTATGCCTTCAAAAAACGCGGCATTTATATTTCAATCGACCTCTACACGACAAGAACGATTCCCGGCGGCGTGATTCCCGGCTTCAAGGATAAAATTGATCAGAAGCAGTTCAAGGGACTCGCCCTCATCAACGACGACGTGATGAAGAACTGGGAAATGTTTACAAAGAATCTGCTCACACACGTCAATCCTTACACTGGTCTTGCCTGGAAGGATGATCCGGCACTCATCAATACCTCGCTTATAAATGAGGACGTGATATTTGCCATCTTCAGAAGAGACGGCGTGACTGAGCTTTATAACGCCGCGTTCGAGGAGTATCTCAAAGAAAACAAGATCACGCTTGAGCCTAATTCACCCATGCGTGAACGCTACATGAAGCAGTTCCTTATTTCCGCCTACAACAAGGCGTACAAGAGAATGTACTCGTTCATACATTCTCTGGGCACAAAAATGCTGATTACCGACCAGAATATGTGGTCAAACGCCTCCATGGCGATAATGAGAGATCAGTATGACATTGTGGATAACCACTTCTATTGGGATCATCCGACATTCCTAATCAATGAATGGCGACTTCCCTCCGGCGTGATGAATAAGAGCGCGATAAGCAGAGGCGCTCCGGTTCCGGTCGACGCAGGAACATCCAGAATCTTCGGCAAGCCGATGTTCATTACTGAATTCGACTATGTTGCCCCAAATGAATTCAGAAGCGAAGGCGGCCCACTTATCGGAGCTTATTCCGCCCTTCAGGACTGGGATGCTCTGTACAGATTCGCCTATGCTCACTCATCGGCAACGGCCTTGGGAGACAAGGCTACAGGCTTCTTCGATGTTGCCTCGAATCCGCTCAGTCTGGCCTCGGAAAAAATCGGACTTCTGCTCTATCTCCGCGGCGACGTGAAGAAGTCGGATGTTTCATTCCCGCTTGTCATGACTGACAAATACTGTCTTGATCCTGATGCCCCCGATTATCTGCCTTCGGAAATCTGGAAGCTCGGACTGATCGGTAAGACAGGTTCAGTCATGGTCAAAGAAGAAGGAAAGATGCCTGTTCTTCCCAAGGACAGCACTGCCGTGATTGCAACGGAAAAGGCCTTGACTTCGTACAATAGTCCGGTCAAATTCTATCCTGTCAGCAAGACTACAAAACTCATAGGCGAAATGCAGAAGGATGGCGTTATTTCCGCTGCTCTGGCTGATGCTGAAAAAGGAATATTCAAGAGCTCTACAGGTGAGATTGAGCTTAATCAGGCTGCGCTTTCATTCAAGGCTGTGACAGCAAAAAGTGAAGTCATTGTAAGCAATGAGAAATCCGTGCTTGAAGGAAAGCTGCTGAAACTTGAAAATCTCAAGGGCTTTTCGACTGTATCCGTCTCCTCCGTTGACGGAAAAGCGATTGCCGACAGCTCAAGACTTCTCATATTCCATCTCACCGATGTGCAGAATACAAAAGAGAAGTTCGGCGACAGCAAAAAGAGCATCCTCGAAAACTGGGGTGTTCTGCCTTATCTAGTGAAAGACGGCAAGGCTGTTATCAGCATCTCAGGCAAGTTCAACGGCTACAAACTCTATGCCGTCAGTCTCTCCGGCAGAAGACTTTTTGAAGTTCCTTACAACGGAACAGACAAAGGCATAAGCTTCGAGGCATCCGTTCTCCGCAAAGACAAGGAGCCTGCCATCGCTTACGAACTGGTTAAAGAATAAGCTCTGAGCTTATAGGTAAGCTAAAAAGACCGGCATTACGCCGGTCTTTTTTTATTCTTTATCGGTCACTATATAAATTACATGATAACGGCTGATTGAAAGGGGCAGGGCGGCAAGCCCTGAGGCAAGAGCTTCCGGAATATTTTCGTCCTGTGCGCAGATTATGAGATCGCCTTTTCCAAGATTCGAGACAGAACCTTTGCGGCGTCCGAGAGTGAACTCGAAAATGGAATCCGGTACATCCATCATTCTTGCATAGAAAGCTATTGCCTGCGGATCGGCTTTGAAGGAAAGAAATACTTTTGCGTCGCTTTTGCTCTCGCTTCTATAGTCCTTGATGAATTTTGCGGTTGTTCCCGGTGAATATGCAGGATCGCAATACCATGGACGGATGTAGTCGTCATTCATCGCATTGCTGCTGAAGCGTTTTGCGAACTCGGGAATACGCTCGCTCATGACTCCGTTCCAGGCGAAACAGAGCAACGCGGCGACAATGACCGTAAGCTTGAAATGCGTTCCATTCCGTCTGGACATAAAACGTTTCGCGCTGAATGCAAGGATAGTCAGCCAGAGCGGCCAGAGTGAAAAGAACATTCTCGGAAAAACAGGCGGTTCCTTGAGGAAGAAAAAGGGCAGGGGAAGCAGAAAAAGCGCGAGCATCGCAAGAATCGGCAGATATGAAAAACCTTTTTTGAAATACTGCGGAATACCTGGAATCGCCGCTACTAGCGGGACAAAAGCCGCAAGCAGGAAGCCTCCATAAAGATTCAGCGCGGCTTTGGAAGGGATGTCGAAGCCTTCCTTCAGCGAGACCGAAGCGAGGAATTTGTCGAAGATCGGCAGATAAAAAAATATCAGCGCAAGAACTGGCAGTCCAAGAAAGAGAAAGAGGAATTTCTTTGCCATTATCCCCTGAATTTTCCTTGGACAGTATATCGCTGCCGAGGCGCAGAGCGCAATTATGTTTGTCGGCATCACCGCGACTGCCATAATTGCGACGATGAAGGAGAATATATAGTTTTTCAGTGAGGGCGATTTAAGAGTTTTTCCTGCGAGATGAAGGAAGATTGTAAGCAGAAGGAAAGAGAGCATATAGCCTCGGATTGCCGTCGCGTATATGCCGAAGGCCGGAGAAAGCAAAAACGAAAGAGTCGTTATCAGTGCCGGAGCCCAGCCGCATTTGCCTTTGAGGAATAAATAAAATGATATTGCCGCTCCTGCCGCAAAGAGCACGGACGGGATTCTGCTTGTATAAGGATAAAGCGGAAAAAAGAGCTCGTTGAGGTCGAGGAAATACTTCAAAACTATCGTGTAAAGGATATGATTGTTCGGAATATTATAAGTGAGATATATTTTCCATGCCGAACCCAGGCGCACGAACTCAAGCACAGTTATAGTTTCGTCAAACCAGACAGGACGGAAAAAGTAGAGCTGCACCGTACTTAGAAAGGCAAATACGAGCAGGATTAATCCGATAAGCTTCAACAGTCGTTCATTCATTTGTACTCAAGAAACCTCAGGCTTACGCGGTATTTTTTATATGGACCGTCTACTTTGATAGCGATGCGGTAGGGCTTGCTTTTATAAGAAATGTCCTCCTCAATGCGCTCTGTCTTTATGGTGTATGTGAGGCCTCCGGCATCAATTTTCATTCTGATTTTCTTGCCGCTTCCGTTGCTGAGCAGAATACCTTCCTTGTTTTCAAGAATTTCAGGCTCGAAGAATGTAATGACGGCTTCCTCGAAAGAGGATTCTTCGGTGAATACAACTTCATCGGTGATGTAGACAGCAGGAGATTCACGCTCGAAGATGAATGTTCTGGAGAGTTTTTCGAGGGCGGGGACATCATAAGCGCTTTTGATGTCAATCATGAAGACGTCAAGCTGCGCGTTGAAATCGGCTTTCAGGACTTTCGCGGCGGCTTCCGCGCCTGTTTTCTGGAGTTTGCCTGCGACGACCGGAACGGAGTGTCCGTATGAGCTCAGAAGTTTGCTGTCGTATCTGTCCTTACTGAAGGTTCTTTTTGTGTAGACTTCGGAGCCCGGATCGGCGGCGAAAGGCAGTCCTTCACCGGCAGCAATGACGAATGAGCCGATGTCATTATGATTATGATGTTCGGCGTTGTTTCCGCCCTTGAAGGCGGCGCCGAGATCTTTGAGTTCGGAACTGCGGCAGATCAGGATTCCGGCATCCTGAAAGTAAGTGCGGGCAGGCAGTCTGAGTTCGGACTGCTCGCTTGGCATCGTCACAAAGGGATAGGCGTAGAGAGCGCTCATGTAAAGTTTGATGAGATCGCCGCCAGCAATGCTTCTGAAATCTATGGATTTTACGCCTGAGATCGCAGTGATGTATCCGCAGAGACGTCTGTCGGGCATCGCTGTGAGTCCGCAGTCAGCAAAGGCAGGAGAGAGTTTGTCCGTAAGTTTTATAGTGAAGCCGAATTCGGAAGGCTTAACCGCTTTGCTGTAGCGCATGAGATTGATTACGTCGCCTGAACTTACGCGTACGGATTCGGATATTGCCAGAAAATGCTCGAAGCCGTAATTCCAGTAGCCGACGCCCTCACTGCAATAGCCGTCGGGACTGAAGCCGGAAAGATAGTATTTCATGTTGGCGATTGCGCTTGCGATGAAGATTAGTTTTTCCTCTTTGTCTTTGCCGAAAACAAGAGCCGAGCCCAGAACACCGGCATGGCAGACCGCATTCCAGTTGTTTGTGCACTGCATCCACCACCATTTTTTGTGTTTGCCTGAAAGCGCTTCGAGATAAGGATCAAGAACGCGAGTTCTTACATTCCTGCTCATGAGAGCTCTTGTTTCACTGCTCAGTTTATCGCCGAGAACATTATATATTACGGCGAAGGAATACGCTTTTGTGGCTGAACTTAGGTCAATGTCGATGGATTTACCTTTATAAGTAGCCGCATTTGAGTCGTGAGCCGGAGCCAGCCAGCTTTTTTCCTCGCATATACTTTTTATGTATTCTTCGATTTTGGCAATCTTAGTTCCGTCAGCCTTGAAGCATTCTGCAAGAAAAAGACAAGAAAGAGCCGTAACTCTTGCCGATTCCGAGCGTTCCCAGTTACGGCGGTTGCCGTTGCTGTAGAACTCCATGTAAAGTTCGTCGTTAAAGGGAGGAACTGGCTGTTTCAGATACTCGTCGGCGCGTGAGAGAATTTTTGCTTTCCATTCCTTGTCCGGAAAATTATCCCAGGCGTTGCGGTCGCTGATGGAAGGGCCGGGCGAGAACGGTTTTTCCAGATTCTTCCATTCCAGCCCCTGCGGAAGCGTGCCTGTTTTGAATATTGAGTCGATAAAGGCGTCGTTTGTTTCATCCGCAGAGATCTGGACGGATGCGAAGAGAGCGAGAGAGAGAATCAGTTTTTTCAGCATGGTTTGCACTCCCAGGGGAATTCCAGCCAGCTATCCTGCGGGAAATTCCGGACGTAAAGATCTGACAAGGCTGCTCCGGAGCTTTTCGCGTAGACAGTGGCTAGGAAGGCGTTTGGCATTTTGTTTTTTATAAAAATTGCGGTCTTTCCTGTATCTACAAGGTCATCTATGACAAGTATCTGCTCGTTGTGGGATTGTCTGATTTCCTTGAGGAGACAGATATCCCCCTGATGCATGCCGTCGTAACTGGCGACGCAGATTGTGTCGATGAGGCGCATATCAAGTTCCATTGCGACGATTGTAGCCGGAATCAGGCCGCCTCTTGTGACGGCTCCGATGGCTTTGAAGGGACCCAACGGTCTTAGTTTTTCAGCCAGACGGACGCTGTCACGATGGAATTCTTCCCAGCTGATTTTTATTTTTTCGCGTTCCATGCAGATACCTCTTTAATGTTGTTAGAGAAGTCTTCCCTCTGAAAAACTGAAATAGCCTTCGCGTCCAACTATGAGATGGTCGTGAAGTCTGATATTGACGACTGACGCGGCATCTTTTATCACCTTTGTGAGTCTGATGTCGTTTGAAGACGGATCGCAGATTCCGCTCGGATGATTATGTACGATTATCATGCCGCAGGCATTCGCGTTCAGTGCTTTGCTTATGATGTTGCGCGGATAGAGCACTGCCTGGTCTACTGTTCCTTCATGTATCAGCTCGTGACCGAGCACGTGATTTTTTGCGTTCAGATATATTGTGACGAAAGCTTCATTTTTAAGTCCGGCCAGTTTCATCCGGACGAAATTTATGACGGCAGTCGGACTGTCCAGAACGTCCACATCGTTCATTCCGGCGGCGAGGTAATCACAGCAGAGTTCCTTGATGAGTCTTATCATTGCTGCGGAGTTTTCAGAGATTCCCTCGACTGCGCAGAGCTCGTCTTTTGTCGCGTCCATGAGTCCCTGAATTCCCTTGAAACGGGCTATGAGCTGTTTCGCCAGCGGTTTGACGTCGCGCCTCGGAATTGCAAATGTCAGAAGAAGCTCCACTTTTTCGTAATCGTGGAGCGAAGCTATACCTGAATCCAGAAATTTCTTTCTGAGTCTGGCTCTGTGTCCTTTGAAAAGCTCTTCTTCCATTATTCTTTACGACCCCGCCTGTCAGTTTCCTTAATATGCTTCCTTGAATGGATAAGTTCAACCATTCAGGCGAGTACTTTAATGTAACTCATATATTTGAGCTAAGCTTGAGATAAGTTTCCGCATAGCGTCTGCCGAATTCCTTCAGCGAGGCGGCGTTAAAGTGCAGATGATCTTCGTTGCATGTGAGGCCGTCGGATTTCACAAAGGCACAGTTCGGTTCCGAGGCCGCCGCAAGATGTGCCTTGTTTACGATTTCCGTGTACTCTGTCCATGGACGTTCGGGAATATTCCCGAGCTGTCCGATGATTAGCGGAACTTCCGGAGCGTTAAGTTCTTTACGGAGTCTTTCAATCAGACAGCGCAGTCTCTTTTCATAAAGCGGAGCGTTTTCCTCTTCGCAGTCGCCTTCGCCCTGATGCCAGAGAATCCCCTTCAGGATTCCCGACTGCATTGCAAGGCGCGTCCGGCGGATTGTGTCGTCGTAAGGATGGCTGTCTGTCTGATCGTGATAAGCGCCCGGTTCCCATGTAGAGATCGGAGAGCCGCCGCAGGCGCAGGGGATAAGTCCGATGACTGTTCCCGGATGCGCGGCGGCGACAATCGAGGCGAAGCTGCGGCAGAGTCCCGTGCCCGCCTCTTTCTTGTCGAAATGAACAGGATCGACAGCTGGAACCCATTGACAGTTTCTGTCGAACATCAATACATCCGGCGAAGGAATGCGGTCGGCTTCCGTCATATGACCGCGTCCTGCCATGTTGGACTGTCCTGCAAGCAGGAAGAGATGAAACTTGTCTTTGGGAATAGCTGTTGCGTCCATGATTACTTAGCCTTTTCAGTCAGTTTGAAATAAGCTTCGGCGTATCTCTTGCCGAATTCCTTCTGAGAAGCTGCGTCGAAATGGATGTTGTCCTTGTTGCATGTGAGTCCGTCTGATTTCACAAAAGCGCAGTTCGGGACTTTTTCGGAAACGTTGATCTGTGCCTGATTTACGGCCTTTACATATTCGCCCCAGGGCTTGAACTGTCCGAGCTGACCGATGATTACAGGAACGTTCGGAGCGTTGAGTTCCGTGCGGAAGCGTCCGATAAGTTCCGTGAGTCTCGCCTCGTAAACAGCCGAAGCCGCTTTTCCGCAGTCGCCTTCGCCCTGATGCCAGAGAATCGCCTTGAGTGTTCCGGCTTCCATTGCAAGTTTTGCTCTTTTTATGGAGTCGTCATAAGGATTGCTTTTTGTCTGGTCATGATAGCCGCCGGGAGTCCATGTGGAGATCGGAGAACCGCCGCAGGCTGTCGGCACAAGACCGATTACAACACCGGGATTCTTTGCCGCTACAGCCGCCGCAAATGTGCGGCAGAGTCCTACTCCGGCTTCCTTCTTGTCGAAGTGCACTGGATCAACTGCCGGTACCCATTTTCCGTCTTTTGTGAGCATAAGGACGTTTGCGTCCGGCTTTTTGTCGGCATCTTCGACAATGCCGCGTCCTGCCATGTTTGACTGTCCGGCAAGCACGAATATGAAGAATTTATCTTTGGGAGGCAGTTTTACTTCGGCTTCATCAGCCGCATTGACTGAAACGCCCGCAATCATAGCGGCGAGCATAGAGAGAAAGAATTTTCTCATTGGAAATTTCCTTTTTCTTTATAGTTGACAGTTTGAAAATACTCGGAATTACGATAGCCTAAAAAACAGGATTTTGAATAGCTGAGTTTCAAGAAAACCCCGATATGAGCCAATTATATATAAAAAGAAGACAGAACATCAAGAGAATCGGCAGACGCGGTGAGAATGCCGCTGTTGCTTTGCTTCGTCAGAAATATTACGAGATTCTCTGCCGCAACTACAGGCGCGACAAGCGCGAAATCGACATCGTCGCGATGGATGGAGCCACTCTTGTTTTTGTCGAGGTCAAAACTCAGAGAGCGAACGGACGTGTCCGTCCCGGCGAAAGGGTTTCCCGTGAGCAGAAGAAACGCATCCGCAGTGCAGCCAAGACCTACATGCGGGAAATCGGCAATCCGCCTCTGCCATATCGTTTCGACGTGGTGGAAGTCAAACTCGATTCATGGCTTTTCCCATGCGAAATCTGTCACTGGCTGAACGATTTTGATGTACAGTTTGCCTCTGACGAGGACAGGGATTTTTATGACTGATCCCGGAGTGAAGAAGAAAATTGAGAGAGAGAAGATCGCTCTGCCGCCGCTCGGCGGGAAGGCGTGTACGCCTTCACCCTGTAAAAATGCTTCGCATTTTGTCGCGACTGAGATATATTCATTCAAGCCTTGGATCAAGGGGAATCCTCATACTCTCATTCTCGGCTCGATGCCGGGCGAGGAGTCCTTGAAGCGTCAGGAATACTACGCTCATCCTTCGAATGTTTTCTGGCGCATAATGGGAGAACTTGGAAATTTCGACTACAAGCTTCCCTATGAGGCTCGTCTTGAGGCCTTAGCTAAAGCCGGTTACGCTCTATGGGATGTCGCCTGTTCATGCACAAGATCCGGCAGTTCCGACTCGGATATCAGGAACTTGAACTGCAATGATATCGAATCACTTTTAAAGGAGCACAGAACTATAAAGCTTGTGCTCCTGAACGGTAAATTCGCCCACAAAATTTTCCTTAAACACTTTGCTGGAATCGCGGATTCCATGTCAGTCGCCTACAAAGGAATGCCCTCCACCAGCCCCGCCAACGCCGTCATGTCTTTCCAGCAGAAGCTTGAACTCTGGCGCACTGGAAGTCTGTAGATTTCACTTTTCTTTGCAAAAAAAAAGCACCGTTTCCGGTGCTTTTCTAATCTTATTTTCGGGATCAGCTTCTCAATCAGGGAAGCTTGATTGCTATACCGGCTTTGAGTTTGCCGTCAGCAGGAAGATTGGGATTGAGTTTTCTGATAGTATCGGCACTGATAGCGAACTGAGCTGCGATATTATCAATTGTTGTATCTTCTTCGATTTCGTGTGTCAGACCGGCAACAGGAGCATCTGCGACAGGAGCGACAGTTGCAGGAGCTGCGACCGGTGTTTCTGAAGGAGCCGCAGGCTTTGCAGCGGGAGCGCCTGGAGCCGGGATATCATCAAGGAGTTCGTCCTTGTGTTCTGTGGCGGCAGGTTTGTCTGTGGGCTCTGTTGTTGCAGCCTTCTTGTCTTCTGTCTTTGCGGGAGCGGCAGTGGCTGTCTTTGCGCCTGCCTTGGGAATTACGAGCTTCTGACCGATTTTGAGTTTCTTTTCATCTGTGATCTTGTTGGCTTCTGCAATAGCGGAGGCCTTGACATGATATTTTGCGGCGATTTTTCCGAGAGAATCGCCTGCCTTAATTGTATATTCTTCAGTTCCGGCAGGAGCGGCAGTTTCCTTCTTAACGTCTTTCTTTGCTGTCTTTGCAGGAGCGGCACTTGCGGCAGGAGCGGATGATTTCTTTTCAGTTTTGGCAGCAGTTTTCTTCTCCGCTTTGGGAGCCGCGGCTGTCTTTGCGGAAGGATGTCCTCCCGGGGGGATATTGATGACCTGTCCGATCTTGATGGTCTTGTTGGCTGAAAGATTATTGAATGCGGCAAGTTCTTCAGTGCTTACTCCGTAGGTTCTTGCGATCTTCCAGAGAGATTCACCCTTTGCCACGGTGTGCTTGATGAATTCGCCCTTGCCTGTTGATGCAGGTGTTGACGGGAGCGGATTTGAGCTCTGGAATGATTCAAATGAAGGATAATCTGTTTTTGCGGGAGCCACGGGAGCGGCAATCTGCGGAGCCGGTGTGTCATAGACAGGCTGCTGCTGAGTTGTCTGCACGGGGGCGACGGGTTCCGGATCGGGGGACGGTATGTATGCTTTACCTTCAAGTGCGTCATTGTCACTTGCGCATCCGCCTGTTACTGCAAGTCCGCCAAGAACAAGAATGTGCAGCAGAGCTACTCCGCCCAGGATTACAAGCATTTTACTACCTTTCACGATAGGAACCTCCTCAATAAGATTATGTTAATTGCTAAATTATAAAGAAAAATAGACAAGACGTTTTCTCAAACGCCTGTCTTATAAAAATTTTGCTTTGTATTTGAATGTAAGGGTTTTTTTCGCAAATTCAAAAATACTGCGCTAAAAAAACGTAAAAAAATGCTGGAATATGGCTTGATTTCAGGAAAAATATGTTTTATGACTTGATTGGAAGCCATTTCAGGACATCCTGAATCATGGTATCCCAGCATGCCCAGTTGTGGTCTCCGGCGCTTTCCTTATATAAAAGAGGGGCATTCAGAGATTTTGCGTAGTCTCTGAATTCGATGTTGTCCTTATAGAGGAAATCTTCGCTTCCGCACCACTGATAAAGGGCAGGGACAGCATTCCGGTTCTTCTCCATAAGCTCTTTTAGAGTGAATTTCAGGTCGTTTCTGCTGTTCTTGATTTTATCGGCGGAGCCGAACATCCACGAGAACTCGGCAGTTCTGTCGGGCCAGCGTTCGAAGAGGGCGGCGGGGTCAAGGGCTCCGGAAAGGCTGGCTGCCGCGGCAAAGCGTTCGGGGCAGTTCAAGGCCAGTTTGAAGGCTCCGTAGCCGCCCATTGAGAGTCCGGCAACGAAGGTATCCTCGCGTCTCTCTGAGACGTTGAAGAATGAGTTTACGGTTTTCGGAAGCTCTTCGCTTATGAATGTCCAGTATTTGAGACCGGCTTCCATGTCGCTGTAGTAGCTCCTTGCGACTCCGGGCATTACGACGGCGAGACCAAGGGGAGCCGCATAGCGCTCAATGGAGGTTCTTCTCATCCAGATTGTGTGGTCGTCGGAGAGTCCGTGAAGAAGATAAAGGACTGGGGTACGGGACTTCTTTTCGCCCTGCATTCCTATCTGATTGCTGGTTGTCTGAGGCAGGATGACATTCATTGATATAGCAAGACCGAGTGACTCGGAATGAAAATCGCATTGAAGAAAAGCCATTTTTAAAGCTCCATATTTATTGCTGTGAAGAGAATAAATATATTTCCACCGGATTAAGGCTTCAAGGCGGATTGAAAAAGGAACTTTTATTCCGTTAAAATGTCTGTATAATATTACTGAAAGGAGTTTATTATAAATTATGCCTAAATATAAAGACTATTATGAAATACTCGGACTTCCGCGCAGTGCGGACGATGCTACAATTAAAAAAGCCTACCGTAAACTTGCCCGTCAGTATCATCCTGACGTGAACAAGACGCCTCAGGCTGAAAGCAAGTTCAAAGAGCTTTCCGAGGCTTACGACGTGCTCGGTGACAAGGAGAAACGCCGCAAGTATGATGCGCTCGGCACGAACTGGCGCGACGGTCAGGATTTCGATTTCAATAATTTCGGAGGACAGCAGCGACGTCCTGGCGGACAGCAGTACCGTTACGGCGGAGCTCAGGGCGGACGCAATCCTTTTGAATCCTTCAACGGTTTCGGCGGAGGCGCTGGCGGTGGAGACGAAAGCTCCTTCAGTGACTTTTTTGAAAGTCTTTTCGGGGGCGGCTTCGGCTCATCGGCGAAAGGCGGCGCAAAATCAAGACGCTCTTCGGCGTGGGGAGGCGGCGGCTCCAGAAGCACGGATGGACAGGATCGCGACTCCGAAATCGAAATTCCGCTTGAGGAAGCTTATTCCGGCGCTGAAAAGAGCATCAACTTTCAGGTGACGGAAACTGATCCTGAGGGAAATGTGTCGACTCACATGGAGAAGGTTGATTTCCGTATTCCTCCGGGAACTGCGGACGGCACGAAAATACGTCTCCCCGGCAAAGGCGGTCGAGGCACGGGCGGAGGCAAGGACGGCGATCTCTATCTGCGAATCCGTATAGCTCCTCATTATATTTTCAGAGTGAACGGACGCGATCTTGAGGAAGATCTCAAGCTGAGTCCGTGGGAGGCCGCGCTTGGAGCTACTGTTTCCATCCGCACTCTTGCCGGAAACGCCAATATCAAGATCAGTCCCGGAACCGAGTCTGGCCAGCGTATCAGACTCAAAGCTAAAGGACTTCCGGCTCCGACAGGCAAGGAACCGGGCGATCTTTATCTCTTGGTTAAGATTGTGGTTCCGACCAAGCTCAGTGCCGAGGAAAAAGAACTTTTCCAGAAGCTTGCGGAAGTCTCCAAGTTCAATCCGCGCTGATGAGGATATTTTGTGCGTAAAATCATCCATATAGATATGGACGCATTTTACGCGTCGATAGAGGAGCGCGAGAATCCCGAGCTCAAAGGGAAGCCCGTCATAGTCGGCGGACTTCCCGGTAGTCGCGGAGTCGTCAGCACCTGTTCCTATGAGGCAAGGCGTTACGGAGTCCGCTCTGCAATGCCGGTGGCGACTGCATACAGGCTTTGTCCGAACGGCATATTCATAAAGCCCCGCATTGATTTTTATGAGCAGGTTTCTGTTCAGCTGAGGGAAATTTTTCACAGATACAGCGACATTGTCGAGCCTCTTTCGCTTGATGAGGCTTATATCGACGTTACGGAAAACAAAATCAACTGTCCTTCCGCCACCTGGATTGCCGGATACATCCAGAAAGACATTCGCGAAGAGATTCATTTAAGCGCGTCGGCCGGGGTGTCATGCAACAAATTTCTTGCAAAAATCGCTTCAGATGTAAGAAAACCGGGGGGACTCACCGTAATTACACCGGATAAGGCTGAGAGTTTTCTGGATAATATTCCCGTCCGTAAGTTCTACGGAGTCGGAGCCGTGACCGAAAAGGCCATGCACCGTATCGGAATTAAGACAGGAGCAGACCTTAAAAAAGTGAGTCTTGAGGATTTGATAAGACTTTTCGGAAAAGCCGGAGCCTCATATTATGAGATCGCCCGTGGAATAGATGAAAGTCCGGTCTGTCCTGAAAGACTCAGAAAGTCTATCGGAACGGAGCAGACTTTCCAGACGGATATCGATGACATGGAACTCATCCGTGGTATATTGAAGAAGCAGGCGGAAGCCGTGGCTCTTGCTTTGCAGGAGGAAAAGCTCAAAGGAAAAACAGTAACTCTTAAAGTGCGTTACTTTGATTTCAGGAGTCTTACACGGGCTTTGACTCAGCATTTTCGCTTTGATGATGCGGCGTCGATTTACTCAGCCGCTGAACTTCTTCTGGCAAAAACGGATGCGGGCACTGTAAAAATCCGTCTTCTTGGTCTTACTGTATCGAACTTTTATCAGGATTCGGGTGTCTGTGAGTATTATCATCCTGAACTTCCGTTCTGATCGGTGATTTGTAAACTGGATTTTAACAGTTATTTTCTTCGGGATACAATTATATGAAAGCAGGTTATATGGGATTTGTCGGAAAAACGGCATTTGCCGCAGCATTCATCTTGGCTTCCTCTGCCTATCTCGCGGCTCAGGATGATCTGATAATGCTGAATGGGGGAGCCTCGGTCAAAGGCGAAATTCTTAAGCGGGATGAAAAATCAATTACCGTCGATCTCGGATACGATGTGATCAGAATTCCGGCGGCTTCAGTTCTGGAAGTCAGAAGAGAAAGCGCCGACGGAACAAGCTTACCTGAAAAGCCGTCTGTCAAGCAGATGTATTCCGAAGATGATCTTAAAATTCCGACGACCGAAGAGGCCGTCAACACATTTTCTCCTTCTGTTCTTCTGATAAAGACTCCTGGTGGTCTCGGCTCAGGTTTCTTCATCAACAAGGAGGGTTATCTTGCGACCAACTTCCACGTGATAAAAGGTGAACGTCATATTTCAGCGACTCAGTTTGTCCGTCAGGGCAACGAGATGAGGAATATCGTTTTCAAGGATCTCAGAATTGTCGCTGTCGATCCCTTCCACGATCTGGCTATTCTTAAAATAGAAGATCCGTCTCTGGATAAGATAGTTCCTGTCGTCTTTTCTCCCGATGATCCGAAACGCACGGGCGAGACTGTTTTCGCCATCGGAAATCCGCTCGGACTTGAAAGAACGGTGACTGAAGGTGTGATAAGCCATGTCGCCAGAAATTTTGGAGGCAGTCTTTTCCTTCAGGTTGACGCACCTGTTAATCCCGGTAATTCGGGAGGCCCTCTTTTCAACAGCAAAGGGCAGGTTATCGGAGTCATCAATATGGGCGTTTCCACAATGGAAGGGCTGAATTTCGCAATCCCTGCCAGAAACCTTAAATTCCTTCTGGACAACCTTGATGCCTTCGCCTTCAACGAAAGCAATCCTGTTTCAGGATTCTACTATCCTGCTCCTCCGCGGCGCGGCGGGGCTGTAAAAGCAAAATCATCATCCGCAGTAAATAAGTAAGGGGGAACCTGTGAAATTCTTATCAATCAAAGCGTTTTCTATTTTTGTGCTTGCTTCAGCTTTTTTTAGTGGCGGAATTTCCGCTGCCGAGCAGCAGTATACACGTGAAGCTCTGATTCCTGAGTATCTCGGCTTCTACGTACATTTTTCGAATACGAAAGCCTTCTTTGACGAGCTTGAAAAATCTCCGCTTGGACGTCTCTGGAACGACGAAAAGATGCGCAAGCTTACCGATGACTACGAACTGAGCGCCGGAGTCAAGGATATGCTTACTCCCTGCGATGATGACAACACCCGTCAGGTCAATGAGCTTTTCTGGAAAAATCTCTCCCTGCTTGAAGGGGAAGTCATAGTGTCCCTGAGCGACGAGGCAAGTCTTGAGCCTGAACTCCTTTTCATTTCGCAGTCTACTCCCGAACGCTACAAGGAGAATGTCGAACTGGACATGAAGTCCGCCGAGATATCGAAAAAGGATAAATTCCAGACCGGCTTCCATGAGTTTCAGGGAGTTGAACTCTTCTGTCTTTCCAAGGAGGACGATACAGAGGAATGTCTGTATCAGGCTTATGTCAACGGTACCGCGATTCAGTCCGCTGATAAGGAATGGATTGAAAAGACTGTCATGACTCTCAAGAATTCTTCCGGCGCGCAGGAGCCTTCCGGCGCTCCTTACGCGGAAATCGTGATAAAGACTGAAGCCTTTGCCGAATTTCTCAAAAATTATCTGCCCGGGGCTTCCGATTCTGAAGACGAGGAAGATGATCAGGCTGAACAGAAGAATTATCCCGCCGCTTCCTCTGAGCTTCAGGCTCCACAGACTGCGGCTCCTAAAGCCAAGGCTCCTACAAAACAGGATATTCTGAATGCTCTTGGTCTCGGTGAAATAAGCGAAATCAGACTCAAAATTACTCCATCCAAAGATAAAGTTACATTGGCTCTTACCGTTGACGGAGTGCCTAAAGACATGTCTGGACTCTGGTCCATACTCGACGGCGGCCAAGCCGGGGATTTCAGACTTCCCTACGCTCCTGCGGAGACCTATTCCTATCAGGTTTCCAAGATCAACCTGAAGAAGTTCTGGGCGGAAATACCGCTCATGCTGAAGAAGATCAATCCCGCTTACGAAATGCAGTTCAGAGGCGGACTCATGATGGCTCAGGCGCAGCTCGGTTTCGACATCGGAGCTGACATCATTGATCCTTTCGGTCAGACTTTCGCTTCATGCGATTACTGTGACGAGGACGGTTCCGCAAAGCGCGTTTCAGCCATTCAGATCGCCGACAAGAAGACTATGGCAATGACCCTTGAAAGAATTTTTGCCGAGAGCTCTCCGATTGCCGCCTCCGCCCGCAATCTGATATCAAGCGAGAAGTATCTTGATCGCGACCTTTATCTTATCAAAATACCGGATCCTCAGGCTAATATGCCTGGAGCCGCAAAATCCCCGGCGCAGAAAAATCCTTTGCAGGATGTTGCTTTTGTGATCGACGGACAGAATCTCTATATGGGCAATGCTCAGGGCGTAAGAAAAACTCTTCAGTCGATAGATTCCAAGAGCAGAACGGATCTTTTCTTTGAATCGCAGGCGTTTACAAAGTTCTATCCTTCGATTCCCGATCAGTCCGTTTACTGGGGAATTATTGTCTGGGAGCCATTCTTCAAGGTTTGCAAAAATACCTTTAACGCTTCTCCCGAGGCTAAAAAGTCTCTTGAGTCGCTCTGGAACAGCCGCAGTCAGCTTTCCGACCGGAAATATTCTTTTGCCGGAAAGCCTTTTGCTCTCAACATCAAGGAAATGCCGGAGCCGTCCTTCTTTGCCTCTTACGTGAAGTATTCCACTTTCTGGACAAAATTCGAGGACGGCAAGATGGAGTCGGTTTTGAATATCTACTCACCTGATGGAAACCCGACAAAGTAAATTATGGAGGAATCCTTGAAAAAAATATCAATGACAGGCAGACTTTTCGCTCTTTCAGCGGCTCTGCTTCCCGCTGGATGCTCGCTTTTCGGGGCTCCTGATCAGACCGCAACTCAGCCAAAGGCAGTTAATGCGGCAGGTTTTTCGGCATATGAAATATACGACTTTAAAGACGACACAAGTTGTCTCAAAACAGCCGATATCAATGGCGACGGACGCGAAGACGTCATCTTTGCCAATAACAGAACTTCCAGAATTGAAATTCTGATAAGGAAAAAGAATGCCGCTGAACTAGGTTCCATCAGACCCCTTGATGAAGTTTTCACAAATGCCGGATTCATTGTCGATCAGAAAATACGCGATATAGAAATAGCCGATGTCAACGGCGACGGCAAGACGGATATCATCATCAACGGCAGTCCTTACGGCATTCAGATTTATTACATGAACGACAAGGACAAAATAGACTTTGCTTCTCCGGTCAAACCCTATAGCGGCAAGGACAATGAATTCATCGGGATTCTTGTCGAGGATATCGACGGCGACTCAAGAGCCGATATCATAGCCTCGCGCCGCAACAGTGCTGAAATTCTTTTCAACAGCCGCAACGGCTTTTCTCCGGACAACAAAAAGACGATCACCTACACCTCTGATTCCTGCTCATATTTCTCAAGCGGATACTTCAGCAGTCCCGACAGAAAGGATCTGCTCCTCTATTACGAAGGCAACGAAATGCCGCTCAGAATTCTTCAGGGACGCAAAGGCGGCGCTTTCGGCTGGGAAATACCGATAGAAGTCAGCAATGTTCAGCTTTTCAGGGACATTCATAATGCTTCGGATAAAACTCCTTTCTGCGGCGCAATCCTCAAGAATATGGGAGTTTTCCGGACAGTTGAAATCAGCTTCAAGGAAAAGGAAAAGCCTGAGCAGAATGAAATCACTCCGCTCCGCATGGCTGTACGCGGCGGGAATCCGAAGGAAAGCAGCGCCTGGCTGGTCGCAGATTTCAACCGCGATTCCTACGACGATCTTTGCATCGCGTCTCCTGATCACAGCAAGCTGCTTTTCTACTACGGTTCAAAAAAAGGATTTGCTCCTGAGCTCCCCGGCAATTCCGATAATACTGAGAGTATTAACGCTTAAATCCCTCTCGACAATACTTTTAA
>JAKJHH010000049.1:0-237 GCA_022703965.1 Verrucomicrobiota bacterium | reverse complement strand
TCTACTTTGCGCCTGAAGATAATCTCATTTACGCGTTTTCACCGAGGGAAAAGCGTCTTGTCTGCCATAAATTGAAGACTCCTTCAGCTTTTCCTGTGACCTTGAAGCGTCAGGAGGCTCCTCTTGCCGTGACACGCTACGGCAAGGATTTTTATTCAGTTGTCAAGGATGCTAAAAACTCTCCTGTATTCGAGATCTTCTCTGCCGAGGAAAATGGCAATACCGCGACTATTAAAT
>JAKJHH010000048.1:20763-21005 GCA_022703965.1 Verrucomicrobiota bacterium | reverse complement strand
TGCTGCCCGCCTTGTAAGCTCCGATATTTATAAGGTCTTCAGCCTTCTTATAGGCCGCTAAAAGTTTACGCAATTCACGTGCCATGAGCTGGTGATCCTTCTGCGTAACACTGCTCATTACTCGACTTATACTCTGAAGTACATCCACCGCAGGATAATGCCCCTTCATCGCAAGCTCTCTTGTCAGCACTACGTGGCCGTCAAGAATACCTCGCGCCGTGTCGCCGATAGGGTCATTCATG
>JAKJHH010000048.1:15091-20715 GCA_022703965.1 Verrucomicrobiota bacterium | reverse complement strand
ACCTGTTATGCTCCCGACCTTATCCGTTCCGGCGCGCTCCAGAAGAGCAGGCATCATACTGAAGACAGACGGAGGATATCCTCTTGTCGCCGGCGGCTCTCCAACCGCCAATCCTATTTCGCGTTGAGCCATCGCGTAACGGGTCACGGAGTCCATAACGAAAAGGACATTATGCCCCTCCCCTCTGAAGTATTCCGCAATCGCCATGGCGACTTCAGCTCCTTTAACGCGCTGAAGCGGGGACTTGTCAGATGTGGAAACAACTACCACAGACTTCTTAAGTCCTTCTTCACCAAGAGAATCCTCTATAAAATCAAGAACTTCCTTGCCGCGTTCTCCTATCAGCGCTATAACGTTGAGACTCGAACTCGAGTTACGGCATATCATTCCCATCACGGTACTTTTTCCGACACCGCTGCCCGCAAATATGCCAATTCTCTGACCGCAGCCGCAACTGAGACAGGAATCAATACTGCGAACTCCGGTTGTAAAGTGCTCGGTAATTCTACGGCGTTCCATTGAGTTCGGCGCAGATCGTTTAATCGGCCATTTGACGGGGGAAATAATCGGCGGCCCGCCATCAACCGGACGTCCGAGTCCGTCTATGACGCGCCCCAGGAGAGCCTCACCGACAGGCACTGTAAATCCTTCGTTGACAAGCACTACGTAATCCCCTCCCCTTACACCTTCTATGCCTTCGAGAGGAAACAGCAATACCCGCTCATCGCGAAAGCCCACCACTTCGGCATAACTTTCACGTCCGGGATTTCGTGAGGATTTTATCGCTACAAGGTCTCCGATTGAGCAGACCGGCCCGCGCGACTCAACCGTCAAGCCGACGATTTTACTTATGAGTCCGACACTGCGGAATGATTTGCCGGGATCAAGATGAGCTCCGGCTATATCGGCGAAACCGCTCAAGTCGGGATTTCTGATCATAACCAATCATACTCCCTGTTCTTGTGCAAGCGATTCGGAAAGAGCCTTGTGTATTTCATCTCTTATAAGTTCCATGCGCCCCGCAAGGGTTCCGTCTATAAGACCGTTTGGAGTCTCGACAATCACATCTCCTGGCCCCAGTTTGGGATCAGGCGACACATCGACTCCTTGCGGAACAGCTGGGTTGACTTCCTCAGCACTCATCATGTTGACAATGCCGGGATTCAGTCTGATTTTCACACTCTCAAGACTCATCAGCGGAGTGAGCGCGTTGTGAATAAGCTCTCTTACAATATCTTTTGACTCAAGTTCGCGCATCACCAGAGTTTCGGCGATTGAGAATGAAAGTTTGCAGATTTCTTCCTTCATCTGATTCTCAAGTTCCACAAAATACTCTGAGATCGAAGCAGGTATGTCACGGGCAACAGCCTGCGCCTGAACTCGCAAGGCATCAATTTCAGCAGTCATTTCCTGACGTCCGGCTTTACGTCCGTCCTGAAACGAAGCCTGACATTTTGCCTTCCACATCTCCTCGTCCTGAGAAGCCTGAGTCGCAACCTGTCTGGGAGCCCCGCCAGCTGCGCTTCCATTGCTTATGGAAACCTTGCAGTTGGCTGAACTGATGATATTCAGTCCCGGTGCGAATCTCATTTTCTGAGTATTATTATCAGACATATACATCCTCGTCTCCGCCGCCGGATATCTGTATTTCGCCTGCCGCTTCCAGGGCTCTTACAACAGCGACAATAGCTTTTCTTTCGTTTTCGATCTGGCTCTTCTTGAGTTTGCCCAGCAGATTGAGTTCTTCCTGAAGGTTTTCCTTCGCTCTCTTTGAGAGGTTGCCTGTAAACTTGTTGTAGACTTCCGGGGTTGCGCCGCGCAGCGCGATAACAAGTTTGTCCGTCGGAACTTCTCTGAGCACCTTCTGAACATCCACGTCGCTGAGTTTAACAATATCTTCAAACTTGAACATAAGTTCTCTGATCTTATCGGCAAGTTCCGGAGATTCCTCCTGAACAGCCCCCATGAGTTCTTCTTCAAGCTGCTTGTCAACGTTCTGGAAAAGTTCCGCGACATATTCAGGACCGCCAAGATTATTGCGCTCCTCTTCGTCTGCCGGACTTATCGAACTGGTTACCTTCTGTACAAAAATCTCTTCGATACGCTCAATGATTTCATTGTCGGCTTCACGGTTCTGCGCTAGACGCACTATAATGTCGCTTCGGACTTCATCATCAAGAAATGAAAGAACTTCCGCCACCTTTTTCGGGGGGAAGAATCCAAGGATAATCGCAGCTGTGGAGGCCTGTTCATTTGAGAGAATCGTGGCAAGATCCTGCCCGGACACTCCGGTAATTGTGGAGAAAGGCTTAGGCTTCTTGGGCTTGGCGCGTTCTAGAAGCCTTCTGGCTTCCTCTTCACCTACAACCCCCATAAGAAGATTTCTGGCGACTTCCTCGCCGCCGACCGGCCCGACTCCTTCGACAAGTTTTTCTGAAATCTCCTGAAAAACAGTCCCTTGCACTTCGCTCGGAACTGTCCCCAGACTTCTGATTTCAGATGCGATAAGCTCCATTGTCTGCATCGAAAAATGTTTCATTATGGAGACAGCCTTTTCTCGCGGAATACTGGTAAAGAATATCGCCAGTTTCTTAGCTGTTCTCATCTTAAGAGCCATCGGGAATTCTCCTTCGTAAAATCTTTACTTGTCTCTCTTACTGTTCGCTGGAAAGCCAGTTTTCCATTATGCTGGCCACCGCCTGAGGCGATGCCGCCGCCTTTGTCTGAATATTATCAAGCATACCTTCTATCTCGGAACGCGACTTCTCGTCATCCCCTGATATCTGCTTGACATCTTCACCGTAAACTGCATTGACCTGAGATTCGCCGCCTTCCGGAACCGACTTGCTGAAATACTTCTTAAAGAGTCCGAAGAGAATGCCTAGCAACACAAGTCCGGCTATAGGACGAACTATCGGAGACTCCGTTATTCTTTCCATGTTTGTTACAAGAGTATCGGCAAGAGGTGCTGATACTGTTTCAGCTTTCGGAGTCGGTGCAAAATCCATTTCACGTACAGTTACAACCTGAACAGGCTTGCCGTCATGTCCCTGTACCATGTCGTAGTTTGCAGCACCTACTGCCGCGCTTACAAGCTTTTCAAATTCCTTTGTATCCCAAGAGCCATCCGCCTTCTTGGCAACGGTAACAGCAACGGTGAGTTTCTTGATTCTGGCGCCTTTGACAGTAACCTTTTCAACTGTTTTCGGCACTGCAAAAACGCGTTCCGCTGTTTTCCTGTTTTCACTGGACTGCTTTTCCTCAGCCGCTCCGCTCGGATTGGAAACTCTTACGTTAACAAGATTTGCGTCCGCTCCGGCTGCTCCTCCTACCATTGCTCTTTGCTTGGTATTGTCTTCTACTATTGTCTTTTCAGAAAGAACTACAGACTTTTCGGGATCATACTGTTCTATTACGCGATCAACATTGTTGAAATCGACATCGCAGGAAACCATCGCAACAACCTTGTCGGCTCCGACTATCGGACGAAGAATTGCTTCCGCCTTTTCCTTCAGCTGACGCTCAATTCTTTCCTGAACCTCAAACTGACGTCCGCTCTCTCCGGTAATACTGTCTGCCTCTGTTGAATTCTGACGGGCAAGAAGATTGCCGCGATTGTCGGATATATTGACATCTTCAGGATTCATTCCTGTTACCGCTCCGGATACAAGGAAGCGGATTCCGTTGATTTCCTTTGCCCCTACAGTTGCACCTGGCTGAAGCACAAGCATAATTGAAGCTGTAGGATGAACCTTGTCCTTTTTGAATACGCTTTTCGGAGGAACCGTAATCATTACCTTACAGGAAGCGATGCCGGGCATTTCGCCGATCATGCGCTCAAGTTCTCCCTGAATTGCTCTCTGTTTGGCGATCTGCTGTTGCATATCTGTGGCACCGAGCTTCATTTCATCAATGATTTCCCAGCCTGCGCCCTTCTTTTCAACAGCAACACCGGCGCCTGCAACCTTCATGCGAAGCTTGTAGACATTCTTGGAGGGAACCATAATTGTGCGTCCACCGTCTGAGTATTTGACCGGAATGCCTTCATCAGTTACAATGTCATTGATTTTCGAAGCTGTTTTTGCATCCAGATCGGAATAAAGCACCTGCCAGTCGGGACGTGAACCTGCATATATCACAGCCGCCGATACGCCGACTGTCACTAATCCTATAAGTATTATGCTTACTTTCTGGGCTATGCCGATGCTCTTCCATATTTCAAGAAGCGCGGTCAGAAAATTTCCTGCTGAACCTGCCATAATATCACCTCGCAAAGTCTTTTAATAATTCAACAGAATCTTAACGCAATTTGCAAGCCATGTCGAAAATCAATAAATCCAGCCTCAAATATTTTCCCGCCACTCTCCCCATGTATCTTTTTGCAACACCCCTGTATCTTTTGAGAACACCCCCGCCCTAACGATATTCCAATCAATAAAATGACGGAGACACATATCAGCTTCTGAACTAATGCCGTCAATCCATCCCCTATGATTTGTTTGCTAATTAATGAATTGAGAAGTCTTCGAGGCCTTCTTTATCCATATCGTCCATGATGTCCATGAATCGTTTTAGCTGATTTCACCTGGATAGTCGTGTCACTGTTCTTTATGGTGAAAAGATTTTAAACCACGAAGCGCCTAGCGCGGCATAGGCGCAACCAAAGGGGAAGTGCCAACCACGAAGGGCACGAAAAAATGCGGAAACTAGTATTTTTATAATTAAAGACTTAGGTCTGAATGTTCTTTTATCAATAGTAAACTGTTAACTGGTAGCGACGGCAGTCCCTTGTCGTCGAATCCTTAGACCTTGCCGGGCTGGAACTAATGGGATTTGCCGCAAACGAACTTGAGCGGCACTGCAAACTTGCAAGAGCTTCCTTGTCCATCAAATGTCCCTCAAAAATGGAAAAATCTTGTCAAAAAAGCAAGAAGTTGACGGATAGTAGTACAAAAAATAAGATTTGCTAACACAGTCATCCCATAAAAAGTAAAATGCGAAGCATTTTAACAGAGTGCAGGAATTCATTCCTGCCCGCCGAGCGGCGGAAGAGCGATCTTCCCTCCCTCCATCGTGTACCCTGGAAATACCCAATTCCGATTTTTATGTTTTGCAAAAGCTTTATATTCTAAGCTCAATACAAGCTTTTTTACTTTATTTTTTCAGTTTCCTATGGGATGCCACTGATTTGCTAATTAGATACTTACATCTGCCTCCGCCCCCATTTTGCTTACAGCAGTGCAAAGCTAAAATCAAACTAATATATTGCCAAGCAGAAACTTGTATGGAAAGAAAAAAGCCCGTCGATTGACGGGCTTGATAGGATCTGAAGATCAGAAGGCTTATTCAGCCTTGACTTCCTTCTTCTTGGAAGCCTTCTTCTCGGCCTTTACTGCCTTTTCAGGAGCAGGAGAGGCTTCATCTCTGATAACCTGGAGAAGGCATGTTTCAGCAGCGTCACCGACGCGCTTGCCAAGCTTCAGGATTCTTGTGTAACCGCCGTTACGGCCAACATACTTGGGTGCAATCTCATCGAAAAGCTTGTTCGTGGGATTTACTACGCGACCCTCGCTGTCGTGGCTCTTGATGAGCCACTTAGTCATTGACTTACGAGCGGCAAGCCT
>JAKJHH010000048.1:0-15081 GCA_022703965.1 Verrucomicrobiota bacterium | reverse complement strand
CCGCCGTTACGGCCTGCGAGAGCAGGAGCGAGTTCGTCAAAAAGTTTCTTGACGGCGCTTTTCTTCTTGAGTTTGGCGATAGCAAGACGGCGATGAGCAAGGTCAGCCTTCTTTGCGTATGTGACCATTCTTTCAAAGAATCTGCGTGTTTCTTTGGCCTTGGAGAGAGTTGTGGAAATCTGTTCAGCTTCGATAAGGCTGCAAACGAGATTAGCCATCATTGAGTGACGGTGTCCGCAGGGACGACCGAATTTTACGATATGCAATCTATGACGCATGGATTATTTATCCTCCTGCTGGTTGCTGGCGGCTTTAACGCGTTCAGCTTCCGCCTGAACGGCGGCAACAAGTTCGTCGCTGAAAGACATACCGAGACCGAGCCCCAGTTCTTCGAGTTTGTTCTTAATTTCGTCGAGTGATTTTTTGCCAAAGTTTCTGTACTTGAGCATGCGGGTCTCAGTCTTAGTGGCAAGTTCGCCGATAAGTCTGATGTTTGCATTGTTAAGACAGTTCATGGCACGAACTGAAAGATCGAGCATTTCGACATCCTGACAGAGCATCTTGAAGAGTTTCTGTTCTTCTTCGCTGATGTGAGAAAGGACATCGTCTTCGCCGGGCTGAGCGCCGAGGAAGGGCTTCAGGTGGTCTTTCAGGATTTTAGCTGACTTTTCGACCGCGTCAGAGGGGCTGATTCTGCCGTCTGTCCAGACCTCGATAGCGAGGCTGTCCATTTCGGTTTCTTCGCCGACTCGTGTGGCGCTTACGCTGTAGCGAACGCGCTCAACGGGGCTGAAAAGACTGTCTATCGGGATAGTTCCAATCGGCTGGGAAGGAGTCTTGTTCTTTTCCGCAGGACGATATCCTCTGCCCTTGATGACTTCGATTTCGGCTCTGAAAGAGAGATCCTTGTCGAGAGTGCAGATAAGCTGATCAGGGTTGAGAATTTCAAGGGAACCGTCGTTGACGATATCCGCAGCGGTAACCTGACCGGCTTTGTTCTTTCTGATTTCAAAGGTCTTCGGAGCATCGCTGTTGAGATTGAGGCGGACTTTTTTAAGGTTCAGCACGATTTCAGTAACATCTTCTACCACGCTGGGGAGAGATGCGAACTCGTGAGAAGCTCCGTCAATCCTTACTGCCGATATTGCGGCACCCTCAAGAGACGAGAGAAGAACTCTGCGCAGAGAGTTGCCTATGGTATGCCCGAATCCGCTCTGGAAAGGAGCAGCCGTAAATTTGGCAAACCTTTCTGTTGCGGTGGCTTCGTCCTTCACAAGGGACTGAGGCATCGGGAAAGCTGAAGCAGCAGCCATATTTTTAAATCCTCCAAGGTTATATTAATAAATTCTCCGGGAACTCAGACACGACGTCTTTTCGGGGGACGGCAACCGTTGTGCGGAACCGGAGTAATGTCCTTAATTGATGTGACCTCGATGCTGGTGGAAACAATGCCTCTGACAGCAGATTCACGACCTGCGCCCGGACCATTGATTCTGACTTCAACTTCTTTCATGCCGAGAGCTTCAGCCTTCTTGGCGGCATCTGCTGCTACGACCTGGGCTGCATAGGCTGTGCTCTTACGTGAGCCCTTAAAGCCGTTCTTGCCTCCCGAGGACCAGCAAAGCACATTGCCGTGAAGGTCTGTGAAAGTCACTTTTGTATTATTGAATGTGGAATGCACATAAGCGATGCCGGCGGGAACATATCTTCCACCCTTGACTTTACGCTTCAAGGGCTCGGAGGCCGCTGTTTCAGTCGCGGCTGTATCAGCAGCTGCGGCTTCAGCTTCCTTGTTCTTGACTTCTTCTGCCATTTTTGGAGTCTGCCTTTCGGTGTATTATACTACTCTTTTATATTCTTGATAAAAACCGTCAATGCGGTGGAATTGCTTATTCAGCACCAGCGAGTTTACGCTGTGTCTTGTCGCGGATAGCACCAACTGTAAGTCTGCGACCTTTTCTTGTACGTGCGTTGGTCTTGGTTCTCTGACCTCTGACCGGAAGTCCTTTGCGATGTCTGATTCCTCTGTAGCAGTTGACAGCCTGAAGTCTGCGGATATCTGTGGCTATCTGTCTGCGAAGATCGCCTTCGACTGTCAGTTCATTCTGAAGAAGATTGACAATCGCTGCGAGGTTATCGTCAGTAAGTTCGCTGGCTCTGATGCCGGGCTTGATTTTTGCTTTTTTGATAATGAGTTCGGCAAGAGCAGGTCCTACTCCGTAGATGTAACGGAGGGAGTACTCTATCTTCTTATTATCCGGTATGTCTACTCCGATGATACGAGGCATGTTTTATTCTCCTGAAATTTTAATATTAACCTTGTCTCTGTTTATGACGAGCGTTGCGAGAGCAGAGGACTCTGATTGTTCCTTTGCGCTTCACTACCTGGCAGTATTCACATCTGCGCTTGACTGATGCCTTGACTTTCATGACAGTCTTTTCCTTATTTTTATATTGATAAAAAATTAATATTTTTTTCTTTTCAGAAGTTGTCTGCCCGCAAAATCAAGAGGGAGAGCCCCCGCATAAGTCCGCGGATAAACACAGAGCAGATAAACTAGACGTAATGCGGAATTTATCAAGTCCGGATTTTAAAAAATGTTTAATTTTTTGCAAAATCCGGCCTTTTCGGGCTTGACTGATCAAATGCGTTTCAGAAACTCTCAGGTCTCACATTGATCTGATTCTGACGCATCCAGTGTTCTATCACCGGCTGAAGAATGAAATCTTCAAGATCCTTGTCAAGTTTGAAGTGGTAGTTGCAATACGGGCAGCGCGAATAATTCTCGATATCCTGTTGTGACAGGGATTCAAGACATCCGGGACAGCAGAGCATTCTGGTCTGAAAGCTGTCTGCTCTCTTGAATGTATATTTAGAATTTATGTTCTTCATTGCGCTTTCTTCCGTCTTTATGTATATTATAGTCCGGTAAATGTTCAAATAAACAAATAATCAGGAAAAAACAGATAAAAATTTTTAAGTTTTTTTCTGTCTTTTTTTCACACTATGACACACGGATATCCTAAATTTACAGAATTCGTCGGAGCGGCGACATGGAAGTTTCTCTGTGACTGTGCAGACATACTGGCATTCACCGGAGAACTTTTCGCAGCCGCCTGTGAAGCAGTCAGACATCCGAAGAAGATACGCTGGCGGGAAACACTTTATTATATGGACATGTGCGGCAGTGACGCCGTACCGATAACCCTGATGATCTGTTTCCTCATGGGACTCATTCTCGGATTCCAGGGAGCGGTGCAGATGCACAAGTATGGAGGCGACGTTTATCTGGCTCCTCTTGTCGGCGCATCGATTGTCAAGGAACTCGGACCGCTCATGGTGGCGATCATCGCAACAGGACGCGCGGGTTCGTCCTTTGCAGCCGAAATCGGAACCATGAAGGTATCGGAGGAAATCGACGCTATGATGACAATGGGCTTCGTTCCGAGCCGCTTTCTGGTCATCCCGAAAATGATCGCAATGATTCTTGTGCTTCCGATGCTCACCGCTATGGGCGATGCGGTCGGCATCATCGGCGGCATGCTTGTCGCCAACATCAAGCTCGGCATTCCTTTCGAGGCCTATTACAATATGACGCTCTGGGGAGTCAAACCCTTCTATTTCTTTGAAGGACTCACCAAGAGTGCTGTATATGCCTTTATTATTGCCTCAATCGGCTGCATGCGGGGCTTTGAAGCCAGAACGGACGCAATGGGTGTCGGACGCGCTGCAACCTCGGCTGTGGTCACAAGCATATTCCTGATTGCCGTGGCGGATGCTCTTCTGGCCTTCATATTCAGCTCCATAAACGAATCATAAAGAGAGTCCCCGATGCGCGAAATTGTTGCAGAAGTAAAAAATCTCAAAGCGGGATACGGGAACAGAGTCATTCTCGAAAATATCAACTTTCAGGTTTTCAAAGGTGAAATCTTCATGATTCTCGGCGGCTCCGGATGCGGAAAAAGCACTCTGCTCAAACACATGATCGGACTCTACAAGCCGATGAGCGGAGACGTCATCATCAACGGAAAAAGCATTGTCAATACGGACGGAGCCGGGAAGCGCGAGATCATGCGCTCCTTCGGAGTTACATATCAGGGAGGCGCTCTATTCAAGAGTCTGACTCTGACGGAAAACATCTCTCTGCCTCTTGAAGAATATACGGGCTATCCCAAAGATGTCATTGAAAAGATCGCAGAACGCAAACTCGAACTTGTCGGACTGGACGGCTTTGGCGACTACATGCCTTCGGAAATCAGCGGAGGCATGGCCAAACGAGCGGGCATCGCAAGAGCAATGGCGCTTGATCCTGAACTCCTCTTTTTCGACGAACCTTCCGCCGGACTCGATCCGATCAGTTCGGCAAAGCTAGATGAGCTTATCCTGAATCTCAGGAACAAGACAGGCACGACAATGCTTATCGTCACCCATGAACTGGACAGCATATTCTCGGTGGCGGACAGAGTCATTGTGCTCGACAGGGAAAGCAAAGGAATAATAGCCTCCGGCAAACCTGCGGAGCTGCTGCACGAATCTCCAAATCCCTTTGTCAGAGAGTTTCTCAGCAGATCGGACATGAAACGTAAAGTATAACTAATTCAATATATAAATATACGGCAAGGCATCCAGATGGAAATAAAAGATATGATAGAAGCAAACAGATATAAACTCGGAATTTTTGTGATTTCCGGAGTCATCGCAATATTCGCAATATTCTTTACTCTCGGACTCTCAGAACTCTTTAAGCCGAAACTGGTTTTCTCAACTCTTTTCAAGGAATCTGTGCAGGGACTCGACAGCGGAACCCAGATCAAGTACCGGGGCGTCACCATCGGCAAAGTCAAAAGCATCAGCATCAGCGCGGAAGACAAACTCATTCGCGTTGACATGGATGTTGACCTTACAAGTATCAGACCGGAATCGCATATTCCCAAAAAAGAACGTCCAAGAATAACGGACGCAGACAGAGCGAAGTTCTTCCGCGAATTCTTCACCGAGGAAATAAAGAAGGGACTCCGCTGCCGTCTTGAGCCGGCCGGAATAACCGGCATGAAATACGTCGAAATCGATTATTACGAACTCGACGATCACGTGGACATCCCCTACCCCAAAAATCAGGCTGACCCGAACTTCTTCTATATTCCTTCAACACCCTCTCTCATGAGCGGCCTCAGAACAAGTCTCTCTGATACCCTTGCGCGTATCGCCAGCATCGACTTCAAAGGAATATCCGATGAAGTCACAGCCTCCCTTAAAGCTGCTCAAAACCTCTTCAAGAATCCGGATATTCCGCCTCTTATAGAGAAAATGAACAAGATAGCAGAGCAAATAGAGATCAGCACAACCAACCTGAACAATTCTCTGCCGTCAGATAAGATCAACCACATCGTGGCAAAGTTCTCCGAAAGCATCGAGCAATACAATAAGCTTGCGGAAAGGACACGCGAACTTGTGGAAGCCTCGAATGTACCCGAAACATCGGAGTCATTCCGCCTGGCAGCACGCTCTGTCGCCGATATAAAGAATGATATGTCGGAAACGCTCTCCAAAATGAATGAGGCTCTCGATACCATAACTGAATTCATCAGCTATCTTGATGAAGACCCCGGCTCCGTAATTCAGGGAAAGCGCAAAAAAGAGCATTCCAAGGAATTCATGAAGCCGACTGCTGAAAAATAAGACTTTTAGCTGTCATTTTTGAGAATTTTTACTCTCAAAAATGACAGCTTTTTTGCTGCGTCAAGAAAAATAAAAAGTTCCATCGTTTTTTTAATTTCTCAAGTCTTTATTTTTATTCACAACAACATACACACAAAGCACTTACAAAACAAAACAGTCTTCCATGCATTTTTTATGGCATGATAATTCATGCTGGCACTCTCAATGCATCATATGCCTTCCGTGAGCAGTAAAAATAAGAAAAAACAAAGCAAACGGAGGACAAGATCATGAAAAAACTTCTGGCAGTTTTCTGCGGAACAATCCTGGCATTCACAGCGGTTCAGAGCGAAGTCAGAGCGGATGATGATTTCGGAGATCAGGTTCAGAATTTCATCGACAAGGCAAAAGACAAGGTCGACAACGCTGTAGACAAGCTCAAAGCATACTGGAACAGTCCGGAAGTGCAGGCGAAAATTACGGAAATCAAGGCCGAGCACAAGGCTCATCTGAAGGAAACACTGGCAAAGATCAGCGATCAGCTGAAGGTGTTCAGGAAGGATATTTCTCCGCTTGTCGAAGCCCAGCTTCAGCTCAAATTCATGGAACTCCATGCTAAAATGGTGGACAGCCTGAAGATCTTCAAGAAGCAGGCGGCGGCAGCCTATGAGGTGGAGCTTGATAAGTACATCAGCAAACTTCCTCCGGAAGTAGCCGAAAGAGTACGCGAAATCAGAGCCTCCGATAGCTATCAGGAAAAGAGAGCCGAACTGCTCAAGAAGATCGAAGCCAAGCTCGTTGAAGTAGTCCATGAAACAGCCGATGACTTCAGAGAAAAACTCAAGGACTTCATCAATGACAGACTTGATGATCTTGAAGTCAAAATAGACAAGAAAATAGCCTCCCTTTAAGCGCTTTCTCCAAAAATCAGCCCCTCTCTCAGGCGGAAGACCGGAAAAGTCCGGCTCCGCCTTTTTCGTTTTCCGCTTGACAGACAGCATTCATTGCTGTTAAAGTACCGTATGAACACAGAAAAGACATTTGAGTATAAAAGCACAGAAATCTTCACCGAAAAGGATTTTCCCTTTCTTGTGATGAACGTCATACATCCGGCTTCATTCGCCACGCATACGCACGAATTCATCGAAATGGCCTATGTCAGAAGCGGTCAGGGAATTCATAAACTCAGAAGAGCCTCCTCTGGACAAAGCATTTCCTGCGGCATCGTCTGCGGAGACATCTTTATTCTCCGTCCCGGAGACATGCACAGTTTCATAAGTTGCAGCGGGCTCAAAATGTACAACATCCTCTTCATGCCTGAGATGATAGCGGATTGCGCAGATATAATATGGTCACTGCCCGGCTTCAAAACTTTTGAGGAGGGAAACTTACATCTCAGCACCGAAACCCGCAGACACATTGAGTCTGTCTGCGAGCGTCTGATACTTGAACTTGCTAAAAAAGAAAACGCCTATAAACTCCTCGGCAAATCTCTGCTCAGAGACATCCTCATAAGCGCAGGCAGAGCGGAATACAGACTCCACGACAGAAAAAATGGCGACAATGAAGGAGAACGTCTTTTCAGTCAGCAGATAGTCAACAAGGCAATATGTCTCATTGAGGAAAATACCGGAAACATCCTGACTGTTGAAGATTTGTCCTCAAGGCTTGAGATCAGCAGTTCACATCTTACGAGACTTTTCAAGCAGTCCACCGGACTGCCTCCCTGCGAATACATGATAAGAATCAGACTCGAAAAGGCAAAAGATCTGCTCAGAACCGAAAAACTTCCCGTAGGGGACATTGCCTATCTAAGCGGTTTTTGCGATGCCAGTTACATGTCCAAACTCTTTAAAAAGCTTGAAGGCTGCACTCCTAACGAGTACAGGAAATCCCTCATCCCGCCTGAATGATCGAATTGTCATATTTCATGGCGGATTTATCATAACGCAAAAACGGAAATCCTTGTATAATAAGTTCAGAATATCACAAGGAGCATCCTGATGAAAAAGAAATACGATGTCGCCGCTTACATATGGCCCGCCTATACCGGAGACGAACCTAGAACACGCATGTTCTGGCCAGAAGGAATCGGAGAATGGCAGTCAGTTAAGAATTCCATTTCCAAGTATCCCGGACACCAGTGGCCTCGCAAGCCCGTCTGGGGCTATGTCAACGAGGCTGATCCCTACGTCATGGAAATGCAGATTGAAGCGGCAGCCGATCATGGAGTCAATGTCTTTATCTACGACTGGTACTGGTATGACAAGCGTCCTTTTCTGGAGCAGTGCCTTAATGACGGCTACCTCAAGGCAAAAAACAATAATAAAGTCAAATTCTATCTCATGTGGGCGAATCATGACGTTAACAACACCTGGGATATCAGAAATTCGCACATGTGGGACAACATAATATGGGAAGCCGCAGTAGACCGTCCTGAATTCGAGCGTATAGCGAAACGTCTCATCGAAAAATATTTCAAACATCCATCATATTACTGCATCGACGGGAAACCGGTTTTCATGATATATGACCTCCAAAACCTCATTAAAGGACTCGGCGGAATCGAAGCTGTGAACGACGCGTTCAAATGGTTTCGCCAGGAAGCGGAAAAAGCTGGATTGCCGGGACTCCATTTGCAGTTGACTCAATGGGGAGAACGCCAGCTCAATTTAAGCGGAGTCGACGGCGGAGAAAAAGGCAGTTCAAAAGAAGTTGTGGACAATCTGAGTTTTGACAGCATGTCGCATTACCAGTTTGTCCACTTTACAAATATCGATAGAGACTATAATCTAATAATGGAAGATGTTGTAAACGAATGGGAGAGAATCGACCGCGAATATAAAATCCCCTATTTCCCGCATGTTTCAGTAGGCTGGGACAACAATCCGCGCTTCAAGGAATTCCGCCAGGGCATCGTCAAAAACAATACACCGGAAGAAATCCGAAAAGCGCTGGAAAAGGCGAAAGCCTACGCGGATGCGCATCCAGATCAAGCCCCCCTGATCACGATAAACAGCTGGAACGAATGGACGGAAACAAGTTATCTTCAGCCCGACAACATTTACGACTACGGCTATCTTGAAGCCGTAAAAGCCGTATTCAAATAAAAGATCTATCAAAATGAAAAAAGCGCGTCGGGTTTTGAGCCTGACGCGCTTTGATTTTTTATAGTCTGATAAGACTTATTATCTTACCACTCTGGCACTGCCGCCGCCGACTACTTTTTCGACTTCGCCGAGGTTGGCCATCGAAGTGTCGCCGGGAGTTGTCATCGCAAGCGCGCCGTGTGCTGCGCCGTAGTTGACAGCCTTGTCGGCATCGTTGAACTTCAGGAAGCCGTAGACAAGACCGGAAGCAAAGCTGTCGCCGCCGCCGACTCTGTCGAGAATTTCGAGATTGGGACGGGGTGTCGCTTCGTAGAACTTGCCGTCGCACCAGCAGATCGCGCCCCAGTCGTTGACTGTGGCTGTCTTAACTGTTCTGAGGGTTGTGGCAACTGCCTTGAAATTCGGGTAGTCCTTGACAACCTTTGTGATCATGTGCTTGAAGGCTGAAACATCAAGACTTGAAAGGTTTTCGTCAGCACCTTCGACTTCGTAGCCGAGACATGCAGTGAAGTCTTCTTCGTTGCCAATCATGACGTCAACATACTTGGCAAGTCTGCGGTTGACTTCCTGAGCCTTGGCCTTACCGCCGATTGTCTTCCAGAGTGAAGGACGGTAATTGAGGTCGTAAGAGATCAGTGTGCCGTATTTCTTGGCGGATTCCATAGCTTCTTCGATGATGCCGGGAGTTGTTTCGGAAAGAGCCGCGAAGATACCGCCGGTATGAAGCCAGCGTGAGCCGAGTTTTCCAAAGATATAATCCCAGTCGATATCGCCCTTCTTGAGCTGTGAAGCGGCTGTATTGCCTCTGTCCGAGGTTCCGAGAGCGGAACGGATGCCGAAGCCTCTTTCTGTGAAGTTGAGGCCGTTTCTGACCTTGCGGCCTACGCCGTCATCGGCAACCCACTTGATGAAAGAGGTATCTACGCCGCCCTGAAGAACGAAGTCTTCGAGAAGACGTCCGACTTCATTGTCGACGAAAGAAGTAACAACTGCGGTACGCATGCCGAAGCATCTGCGAAGACCTCTGGCGACATTATATTCGCCTCCGCCTTCCCATGCTTTGAATTCTCTTGCACAACGGATTCTGCCTTCGCCCGGATCAAGTCTGAGCATGATTTCGCCGAAAGAGACTTCATCAAATCTGCATTCTTCGGCCGGACGGATCTTCATGGATGACATTTTATAAAACTCCTGTTTCGGTTAAATAAATTTTCACGCACAATATCATACAGCCTCAGAAAGATTTTTGCAAAGCAGAAACGAATGAGGAAGAATACATACAGGAGATTTTTCCGGAAAAATATAGAAAATATGTACAGAGAAGCTGGAGGCGCCGGGCATAAGATCTACGCCCGGCATTGAAGTCAATTACTTCAGATTTACAAGCTTGATGCTTTTGATCTGAATCTTTGTATCGGCCTTGTTGACCGGATCAACGCGGAGAGCGCCGATTGTTCCGGTCCAGAGAGCATTTGAGCTGAGTTTCAATGTATATGTCTGGAAATCGGCGGAAGCCTTGACCGGGGCTCTGACGCTTCCCTTTTCGCTGAAGTCCTTGCTTGTGGCTCCAAAGAAAACCTGAAGCGCATCATCCTTATCCGATGCCATTACAACTTCAATTGCGTTATACTTCGAGGCATCAACTTTGAGAGCCGGGGACTGCAGAATAGGATCTTTGCCGCAGACAAAAGAAAGCGAATCAGCAGTATAGGTCAGCTCAGAAGCGCCTGTGCTTGTCCAGCCGCCGAGAAGCGTTCCAGCATTGAAATCCCATGAAAACGGCGCTTTCAGACTAACAGTTTTCAGTTCCACATTGACATCGGCCTTTTCGACCGGATCGAGACGCAGACAGCTGATTGAACCTGTCCAGAGCTCATTCCCGGAAAGATCAATCCTGTAAGTGACGAACGAATCCGAAGCCTTGACCGGAAATCTTACACTCGCTTTCTCTGAAAGTTCTTTTACGGTCGGAGCAAAGAAAAGCTGTCCGGTCGCATCCTTGTCGGATTTCATTACTACTTCAATTGAGCCGAAATCAGCTGCGTTGACGGCGGCTCCGCCAAGATATACCTGACTGTCTTTTTCGGTCAGGAACTTCAGGCTTGAAGCCTCCTGAACCTTGTCCTTGATTCCAACGAATCTGAGTGTCTGAGAATCCTTAGAAAAATCCCAGTTACGATTTTCTCCTCCATTCACACACAGAGCGGCGAGAAGAATTGCCGCAGTCATAGCGGCCAGCGTTTTCCCTTTCATGAGAGATCCTTTCTTGTTGAACCTGTTAAAATTCGAGGCTCTCCATATCTTCTTAGTTGTCCGGAGAATGCCTTACTCCCAGTTGGCATTATAGGACTTCGAAAGGGATTTTTCAAATAATAGACAGTTTATAGACGGTAGTTTTTTGGAGAAATTCCGGTCTCCCGCCTGAACGCCCGGGAGAAACTGTAGATACTGGAAAATCCGCAGCGGGCAGCAGTCTCCGATACATTGGCGTTTCCATAGGCCAGAAGCTCGCAGGCCGCCTTTATACGGCAGTCCTGAAGCATCTTATGCGGAGCGATTCCATGCCGTGCCGTGAAAAGGCGTCTGAAATGTGAAACGCTGCATTTAAAACGAAGCGCAAGCGACGCAAGCGACTTTATCGATGCCGCATTATTTCTTATATAAAAAGCCGCCTCATCCATCTGGCGGTTCCAATATGACGAGTCATCCGCGTTTTCAGTATTTCTGATGAGCTGATCTATGATTTCGATCAGAATCGCGCCAAGGCGCAGACTGTGTCCTTTGCATCGCCGATGCTCGCGGCAGGCCTCGCGCATCAAAGAAAGAATATCATGTTTACGTCCCTTATAATCCAGAATTCCGCTCCAGCCCTTTATCTGCGCGTCATCAAGCGGAGGATGCATCCTTTCCGGCCATGCCGACAGGTCAGTAAGCCCGCCTGGAATCACCGCATTCCAATGGCTTCTGGCAGGATCATAAGCAAGATCGAAATGCAGATAAACGCAGTTCATGACACGACTGCTTCCCCGCATCGAATGCGGAGTATCTGGCGGAACCCAGAATATATCCCCTTCCCTTACAGGAAACACAGTCTCCTTTAGCGTAAAAACGCCCTCACCTGAAGCTATATAAACAAGCAGATAATCAAAAAGCGAGCGCTCCCCGATGTACCACGGAGGACGCATATCATCTCCGCTCTGACGGACAAAAGGACGCAAAGCGACAAGTCTGTATTCCTGAACGGAATCAGGCTCTTTCAGTGGCATTATTCTTGGATCAGGCATAAAAAAACACTTTAAGCGATTATGTTAAATTATAGTTTTTTATGATAAATATTTCAAGCTGAAAAAACTATATACTTATTACATATATACTTAAATGTTAAAAAATGGAATAAAAATATGAGAAAACCTGATTTTGAACAGCTCCTAAAAGTGCTCAAGCGCGAATGCCCGGACAGACCTACTCTTTTTGAGTTTTTTCTCAATGAACGACTCTACAGGAGGCTGTGTCCCTATGAAACTACGGCAGAGAACTGGATTCAGGCAAGAGCCGATGCGTTTGCCGCCGCAGGATACGATTATTGTACGCTCGGCGGCTACGGGATTAATTTTCCTAAAAAGGAAATCCATCACGAAAAATCAATCTCCCTCAACGAAGGCGCAATGATAGGCTCATGGGAAGATTACGAAAATTATCCTTGGCCTGATGCCGGAATCGCAGACTACTCTCCGCTTGGCTCAATAAAGCTTCAAAGCGGGATGAAAATAATTGCTCACGGGCCCTGCGGAGTTCTTGAAAATCTTATCAGACTGACCGGATATGACAATCTCTGCATGATGATCTTTGACGATCCGGAACTCGTCGAAGCGACAGTTACAAAAATAGGCACTTGTCTGCTCAAGCACTATGAACGATCTCTTGAATACGATTCAGTCGGAGCATGTATAGTCAATGACGACTGGGGATTTCAGCAGCAGACTATGCTGAGTCCCGAAGACATGCGCAAGTATATTGTTCCATGGCACGTAAAAATTGTCGAACTTATACATTCAGCTGCACGTCCGGCTATCATGCATTCCTGCGGCAATGTCTTTGACTGCGGACTAATTGACGATGTCATAGACATCTGCAAGTTCGATGCCAGACACTCTTACGAGGACAAAATTCGAGAATCGCCATACTCGGCGGAATAGATCTGGATTTTCTCTGCCGCCGAAGCCCGGAGGAAATCAGAAAACGTTCTCTGGAACTCCTGGAACGCTGCGCAGGACGCGGAGCCTATGCATTAGGCTCAGGCAACAGCATCCCGGAATACGTTCCCGATGAAAACTACTTTGCCATGACAAGCGCAGTAACAATGTAAATCTTGCCTGCTTTTATATGGACAGTATAGACCAGAATAGCGTATTCTACAGTAGATAATATAGCAGGGGCTAATCATGCCCCCGTCTTACTTTGCGTTTTTCCTGCTCAGTTTTTCATGACTTGTACTGTTAAAAGCAACAGAACTTAGCATTTGTCCATCCTGTCCATGAAGTCCATGGAAAGAAAAAAACTGAAGTCAAAATTCATTGCTTTATGTGCGGCAAACAAAGTTGAGCCGCACTGCATGGGTAAAGGTCTAGAGACCTTTTATTTTTTGGAGAGGTTCATGGCTCTGGCCATGCTGTCCATTTCCTGAAGAACAACGCCTGTGCCGTTGGCAACGGCTTTCAGCGGATCGTCGGAAACGAAAACAGGAAGACCGGTTTCTTCAGAAATCAGTCTGTCGAGACCTCTGAGCAGAGAACCGCCGCCTGCAAGCATAATGCCGCGGTCGATAAGGTCGGAAGCAAGTTCAGGCGGACAACGTTCGAGAGTGCTTCTTACAGCCTCAACGATGCTTGTCACGGGCTCCTGAAGAGCTGTGCGGATTTCTTTGGCGGAAACTTTAATTGTCTTAGGAAGACCGGAAACGAGGTCGCGGCCTTTGACATCCATATTACGTTCATCATCTTCCGGATAGGCACTGCCGATCTGGATTTTGATATTTTCGGAAGTTCTTTCACCGATCATCAGGTTGTATACGCGCTTCATGTGCTGACAGATCGCGGCATCCATTTCGTCACCGCCGACGCGCACGCTCTTGGCTTCCACAATACCCGAAAGGGAGATAACAGCGACTTCAGTAGTACCGCCACCGATATCAACAATCATACTGCCGGAGGGTTCCGCAACAGGGAGTCCGACTCCAATAGCAGCAGCCATCGGCTCTTCGATGAGGAATATTTCACCGGCTCCGGCGCGCTGGGCGCTGTCCTGAACCGCACGAGTTTCAACTTCAGTGATTCCGGAAGGAACCGCGATAAGAACGCGTGGAGGAAGAAGACGTCTTCTCGGAGGAAGCTTAAGTCTTGCTTTCTGGATAAAATAACGGAGCATTTCCTCGGTTACGTCGAAGTCGGCGATAACCCCGTACTTCATCGGACGTATGGCTTTGATGTTACCTGGAGTTCTGCCCAACATTCTCTTCGCTTCTTCACCAACGGCGAGAACCTGACGAGTGGACTCTGTAATGGCCACGACTGAAGGCTCCGAAAGAACGATGCCTTTATCGCGCAGGTAAACTAGGCAGTTGGCGGTACCCAAGTCGATACCTATGTCATTCGAAAAGAATCTGGCAAATCTGTGGTACGGCATTTAAATCAATTCCGAAGTTATTACACCTTAAATTATAGCTAATCTACACCGCAAGTCCCGAGAATGAAAGTTTTTTTGTAAAAATTTATGCAAGGGACTGCGTTTTTTCCGACTCTTCAGCGAAGACGCTGAGGAATACTGGTGTTTCTGACCATATCCTCAAAGGTCTCACGACTGCGTATCAGTGAGTGCTCCGAATCCTTCACAAGTACTTCAGCCGGACGGAGTCTGCCATTGTACTGATAGCTCATGGCAAAACCGTAAGCTCCGGCATTTTCGATGACTACTATATCGCCTTCCGCAATGTCTGCTGGAAGTTCGCGCTCCTTGACCCAGTAGTCGGTATTTTCGCAAAGCTGTCCGCAAAGACCGACCGGCTTCTTCGGAGAATTCTCCTTGCCGTCAACGTAAATATGGTGATATGAACCGTACATGACAGGGCGGCAGAGGGTATTCATACCGATGTCAGTTCCAACGATTCTTGTATATGAATCCTTGATACAGTGTACTCTGCCGATGAGCCATGCGGCGTTGCCGACGAAATAGCGGGCAGGCTCCATCTTGAGACAGGGAGCCTTGAGTCCGTATTCTGCGACCTTTGCCTTGAAAGCTTCGGCGGTGAGCTTTGCG
>JAKJHH010000047.1:6652-21268 GCA_022703965.1 Verrucomicrobiota bacterium | reverse complement strand
GCATGTTTCTGAATTCGAGATCGCTCATCGGACTTCTCGCGCAGCCTATGATTCTGGACTTCTCATGAAAGAGATTGTTGCGGTAAAGACTGAAAAAGGCCGGAATGAGTTTTTTTCCGGCTAAATCGCCGGATGCTCCGAATATGACTATCGTATTGGGAATAGGGCTGACTTCCATGCAGAAGCCGCCGCTCCATCTGTATGTTCCTTCGGCCATCGGAAACCTCTTTCTTCTGGTTTGAAGATAAGATATTCCTGAACTTGTCATTTGCCAGAGCTATGATGCTGAAAAAGAAAAAACCGCCTCCGCTTTCACGGAGACGGTCCTGATAAGTAACCTTATCTGAGATTATTTTACGGCATTGCCTGAAACTTCGACATTCTCGATAAAGAGAACGAATGTCGGCATGATCCAGGTGCTGTTTGCGTTGGACTTGATGTCAAGAGTGCGTTCTGCGCCGAGTTCTTTTGACTTAGCTGTAAGCATCTTAACTACGGGCTTCACTTTGACAGTGTCCTTCATCCAAACAGTTGAGCCGGGGTTCTCGGTGCTGCCTGTGATGAGCGGGATTGATACGCAGTAGAGTCCCCAGTTACTTGCGTAAATGTGGGAAACGTCTTTATTTGTGCCTGTGGTGAGCTTCTGACCGCTGAGGTCGTCGGCTACCTGAACCTGAGCACAACCCGAAATAAGTCCCGCTGTAACGGCCGCGATACCAAGAGCCATAAGTTTTTTGAACATGCATTTCCTCCCTGTTGTTTTGTGTTTTACTGCCCCATGCCGCACCTAAACGAAAGTACGGCACCTGTCACTATATAAATCCGTCTCTGGACAATGTCAAGGCGCTTGCAAGTTTATTTTTCCTTTTTTTATTCATCTTGAGCTCAAAAACTCTGGTGCAGGGGATGGGATTTATTGCTTAGACCGTAAACTTATTCCGTCATATGGAAAGATGTCCGGGGTGGCAATATATTAAATGTCTCAACATCATACGGGAAAAGACATGTCCTATACAGAACGTTTATTCGGAACGGAAAGAGCAAAGCTTTACTGCGGAATTTTTATTGCGTTTTTTGCTCTGTTCATGTTTTGCGCAGGACTGGACAGAAAACCGCTTCAGGATCCCGATGAGCCCAGAGTCGCGGGCATAGCCGCCGAAATGGCAAGAAGCGGAGATTTCATAAGTCCTAAACTCAACGGTTCGCCTTTTCTTGAAATACCTCCGCTTTACTGGTGGAGTTCAGCGGCAATCTTCGACATTGCGGGCGAGGGTGAGGCTCAGGCTCGAATGGTTTCCGGAATTTCCGCCGCACTCTGCGTGATCGCCGTATATCTGCTGGCTCTCAGAGGCGGCTGGTCTCTTGAGACCGCTTTTCTTGCGGCAATAATGCTTGCCAGCGCGCCTCAGTTCTGGTCCATCGGACGTCGCTGCATCATGGATATGCTGCTATGTCTCTGTGTGACGGCGGCGATATTCTTCTTTTACTCATTCAGACGCAGTCTCGAAAGCGGCTCTTTCAAGGCTTATATATATGTATGTTTCTATTCTCTGGCTCTTGCCGGGGCTTTGATGACAAAAGGTTTGATCGGCTTCGGAATCGCCTGTTCCGGACTCTTTTTCTGGCTTTTGCTGACAAGATGTCGCAGTTGGAAAATCTGGCTTCTTCTTTTTGCCGGAGCCGGATTCGCCTTTATTCCGCTCGCCATATGGTCTTACATGCTTTATCTCAAGGACGGCAGAGAGGCCGTTTATGTTGTTCTGGTACTCAATAATCTCGGTCGTTTTTCGGGGGATCATCAGGAGCATCTAGAGCCGTTTTATTATTACCTTACAAAATTCCCGCTTCAATTCCTGCCTTGGACGCTGCCGCTTCTAGCCGCGTTCTATCTTGTATGGACGGATAAAAAAGTTTTTTTCAGAGGTGAATCCAACAGTCTTTTTTCTCTTGTCCTGACTGCGTTTCTTGTTCCGTTTCTGATCCTGAGCGTTGCTTCAGGAAAGCGTCCGATATACCTTTTGCCGCTTTATCCTATGGCTGCGCTGGCCTCGGCATGGGCGCTTGCTCATTTTCTGGACAGGTTCGGGAAGCTCCAGTACATCAGACGCTTTCTGGTACCGCTTTCCTGTCTGAGCCTGGCGGTTTTTCTGACGGTTGATATGATAGTTCTGCCGTTGAAAGCCGGAGAAAAATCCTATGAGACGGCTTTCCGCGAATTCTCCAAAATAACAGGTAAAGAAGCGGAGACGGTTCTTTACAATCCTATTGAACGTCATCGCGGCGCGGCAGTCTTTTATCTGGGTCATAATCTGCCGGAGCTGGAAAAAAAGGAATTGGAGCAGTATCTTTCAAAGCCGGGCTTGTCCTGGCTTATCGCCCGTGACGAATCCGAGGGGGAACTCACGGCTCTTGAAAAGGTTAAATCAATCAAGGTTACAAGAAAAAGCAGTCTTATACTCTTTAAAAAGAAAGATGGGAACTGATATGAAAGCCAGAATCACAAAACAGATCCTTCTGCTTGCCGCCGCCGCCGCCACATCCGTAATGATATCGTCCTGCGGGACATTCGGGACATCAAAAGCCGAAACAGCCGAAATTGAGCAGATTGATATAAAGAGAGCTGAAAACGCTTCTCCGGAAGAGCAGTTAGTCGCCGCCGACAAGCTGCGCAAAAACGCTGAAATCTATGCTGAAAAAGAAGATATGGCAGCTTCCTTTGAAGCAGCAAGTCAGGCTTTCAAACTTTATCGCAAGGCCGCCGCCTCCGGAAACGTCAAGGCGATGATTGCGACAGGTGAATGTTACGAACGCGGATACGGCATCACAGCTGACGGAATTGAAGCCGCGCAGTATTACCGCAAGGCCGCCGACAAAGGCAGTGCCGAGGGCAGGAACGCTCTCGCAATGCTCTGGTGTCAGATGGGGCAGCATCTCGATGACGCCGCTGTAATGCTCGACCAGGCTATCGCCGCCGATCCGTCAAATAGCATTTATAAGCTCAACAAGGGCAAGGTATTCCTCAAAGCCGGCAAAAAGGCGGAGGCATTCAAGGCTTTTGACGAAGTGCTGGCGGCTTCTTCAGATGAGAAGATCAGAGATGAAATCTTCAATATATACTATACGACAGCGACGAGTCTCGCCTCCGGTTTTTCAGGCCCGGAAGCTATCGTTTATTATGACGAAGCAATTGAACTCAAACCCGATAACGCCTCTCTTTACATGGATAAGGCTGTCTGTCAGATGAATTGCGGATATGCTAAAGAGGCTATGGCGACTCTTGATCAGGCTGAAAATGCAAAGAATGCCGACAAGTCCGAAATCGACTGGCTGAGAGCCCGTTCTCTTCAGGCGCAGGGAGCAATCAACGACGCTCTGGCGGCAATAGGCAAGGCAATCGCCGAAAAGCCGAAAACAGCGGAGTATCTCTATACTCAGGGACAGCTTTATGTTGCTCAGGGCGAGCTTGACAAGGCGATGGATTCATACATCAAGGCTTTGGATTATACCGACAACAAGGGAAATATTTACTGGGAACTCCTCAATCTCTGCCGAGCCTCCGGTAAGTTCGACGAGGCCGTTAAGTGGGGCGAAAAACTTGCCGAACTCAAGGGGGATGATGAATCAGCTTTGAGAATAGAACGCGGCCGCATTTATCTTGAACTCAACATGCACGAGAAGGCTCTTACTGACTTTGAAAAGGCTTCCGAGCTTTCGCCCGGCAACACTGAAGTTCTGATGCTTGCAGCCTACAGCGCAATGCAGGCTAAGAAATATGATATCGCAATCTCATACTGCGACAAGGCACTTGCCGAAAAGGAAGAAATTCCGCAGATAACAATGCTGAAGATCGATATTCTCTGCGAAATGAAGAAGTATGACGATGCCATTGCCTGTATCGATGCCGTTCTTAAAAAGTATCCCGATGCCGGCGATCTCAGAAAGCGCAGATCCTATATAGCAACTCAGAAGGGCGACTATAAAACCGCCGCCGAAGATTGCGAAAAGGTTCTTAATATGTACGAAAAAGATCCGTCCGTCAGACTGGATCTTGCCGAAATAAAGATCATGGAAGGGGATGCGCTCAGTGCCCTGAATCACGCAGTCACAGTCTACAAGAATGCCGGACGCGATCAGGAGCTCAAACTGATAGCTTCCTATCTTGAAGCCGTTTCGCTGAAGATACTCGGACGTGATCCTTCTGAAGCTGAAAAGCGCTTTAATCTGCTCGCAAAGGATAACAAGGCAGCCTGGAGTACAGAGTTTTTTGAGGACTGGCTCAAGGACGCAAAACTGCCCCCCGAAACACTGAAATACATCAGTGATCTGACATTGAAAATGAAAGATTTGGAAGAAAAAGACTGAAAAAAGAGCGCTGAAGGACTTGCAAGAGAGGAATTTCAAAATATATTATTTGTCCTTTATTGCACTCCGGAATTGGCAGTGCCCCTGCGTGGCGCTCCGGAAAAGCTCTAAAGTTGTTTGAATAAATAAGGTAAACAGGTTTAACAATATTAAAGAGGTAACTTGTAGTTATGGTCAGAATCAGACTGAAGAAAACAGGAGCGAAGAACTGGGGAAGCTACCGTATCGTAGTATCAGATATCCGTTCTTCACGTGACGGGTATTGCATTGACACAATCGGTTTCTATGATCCGAAGCTCAGCAATGAAAAGATCGATGTTGAAAAGGCAGAAAGCTGGATTGCTAAAGGAGCTCAGCCCAGCCGTGTAGTTGTTGACATCCTGAAGAGAGCCAAGGCTGGCAAGGGTCACACAATGCAGGAATTCCTCGAAGTTAAGAAGGCCAAGGCCGCTTCAAATCCGAAGAAGACCAAGAAAGTTAAAGCAGCCCCCGCAGCAGAAGCTCCTGCCGCCGAAGCTGCCGCAGAAGCCCCTGCTCAGGCATAATTGCGCGTTGACGCATTCTGTTTTATAAGCGCCGGACACTTGTATGAGCACAAACCGCATCCGGCGTGAATCCTTAAGGAGTTTCTAATTGTGTTTAAAAGTTTGATGAAATTGTTCGGAGGATCTTCCTCACCGGCGGAATCTGCAAAATCAGGATCATCCGCTGTAGCGACAGCCCCCGGCAAGGCCGAAAAAGGCAGTGTCAAGGAACTTGAATGCTTCGTTGATTATGTAGTCAAGGCTCTTGTTGACAGCCCTGCCGACGTAAAGATTACAACAAGCGTCACAGACGGTAATAACGTAATAACCATCAGCTGCAAAAAAGAGGATATCGGAAAAATCGTAGGCAAGCATGGCAAGACCATCATGGCCATCCGTTCTCTTGTCAACGGCGCAGCAGGCCGTCTTCAGCAGAAGGTTTCAGTTGAGGTACTTGACTGATATTGCAGATTGACATAATAACATTATTCCCTGATATATTCTTCGGCCCTCTCGGTGAAAGCATTGTCGGAAGGGCCGTCGATAAAGGGCTTGTCAAAATAAATACGGTGAATCTCAGGGATTTCACCTATGACAGACACCGAACCGTCGATGACAAGCCTTACGGCGGCGGTCCCGGAATGCTGATGAAGCCGGAACCGTTGTTTGAAGCCGTAGAATCGTTGAGAAAAGAAGACTCTCTGGTCATTTTGACCGGCCCCCGCGGAGAAGTCTTCAAACAGAAAACAGCGGAGGAGTTCTCTAAAAAGAGCCACCTCATTATCATTTGCGGGCATTATGAAGGAGTCGACGAGCGAGTCAGAAGCATCGTTGACAGAGAAATTTCAATCGGAGATTATGTTCTGACCAGCGGCAATCTGCCGGCTATGGTTATAACTGACTCCGTTACTAGATTGATACCAGGTGTGCTTGGATGCGATGAGTCCGGTTCCGATGAATCGTTCTCTTACGGGCTCCTTGAGTATCCTCAGTACACAAGACCGGTTGAGTTCCGCGGCATGAAAGTGCCTGATGAGCTTCTTTCCGGCAACCACGCCGCTATTGCGGCTTGGCGTAGAAAACAGGCCGAGATACTGACTGCAAAGCACAGACCCGACCTGATGGACGGAAAACAAATTTAAATTAAAATATTTAAAATCCCGGAGGATTTCGAAATGAACGTGATGGAAAAAATCATCAAGCAGCAGTGCAAGCAGAATATTCCCGATTTCAAAGTCGGCGATTCTCTCAAGGTCTACAGAAAAATCGTTGAAGGCGAAAACGAAAGAGTCCAGCTCTTCGCAGGTGTCGTTATCGCTCGCAAGGGTACAGGCGTCCAGGAAACTATCACAGTAAGAAGAGTCTCCATGGGGCAGGGCGTTGAGAAGACTTTCCCGCTTCACTCACCCAGAGTTGACCGCATCGAACTTGATCGCCGCGGTAAAGTCCGTCGCGCCAAGCTTTACTACCTCAGAAGCAAGATCGGTAAGGACGCAAAGGTCAAGGAACAGAAGTTCAACTGAGCCTGAATGTCCGCCGTACGCAAACATAGCGACAACGCTTCTTTGCATGATCTCCTCGTCCTCGAGAAAGAACTCTGGGACGGGGATTTTTCTTTTGTGGCTGGCGTTGATGAGGCAGGGCGGGGCCGCCGTGATTTTTCCGCGCCACAGTATTGTGCCGGAAGGCATAAATGACTCCAAGAAACTTACTGAAAAGCAACGCGATGAGCTTCGTGAAGCCATTCTCTCGTTTCCCGGGATCCGTTATGCGATCGTCGAAATTTCAGCCGAAGAGATCGACAGGATAAATATCCTTGCCTCCACTCACAAGGCTATGGCTGACTGTTTGAAACAGCTTCCTGAAGTCCAGTTCGCTCTCGTGGACGGTCTTCCGGTCAAGGGGCTTCCGGTTGAGAGCAGGGCTATTGTCAAAGGCGACTCCAAGTCGGCCAGCATTGCCGCAGCGAGCATTCTTGCCAAGACGACTCGTGACGCTCTTATGATGCAGTATGCCTTGCAGTATCCGGAGTACGGCTTCGATGAGCACAAGGGCTATGGAACAGAATCTCATATTGAGGCGATTCAGAAATACGGTCCCTGTCCGATTCATCGCAAAACCTTTTCGCCGATCAAGGAAATCCTGAATCCCCCGACTCACATTCAGGGACTTTTCGATTTTTGAAAAAAATCACAGGCATCCCATAAGAAAGTAAAATGCGAAGCATTTTAACAGAGTGCAGGAATTCATTCCTGCCCGCCGAGCGGCGGCAGAGCGATCTTCCGCGTGCGCTGGAAATACCCAATTCCGATTTTGATATTTTGCAAAAGCTTTATTTTTTCAGTTTCCTATGGGATGACAGTGAAAAAAATTATCAGTCGAATGAACATTTGAATTCATAAGCAGTCTAATATAGATTGTCGTAATAATATCCAGAAAGAATTTTTTAATGGACAAATTCAGACTTTACGCCGGAATATTGATGTCGCTTGTCATAGTCCTTATTGTCGGCATCTGGCATTTCAGGAAAGCAGAGAGCAGAGTAGATTTGCTTAAAGAGGCTTTTGCGCAGAAGTATTCCGGTATTTCTTCGCTTGAATCCACCGTAAAAGCGCCCTCGGGCAAGACTGTCCGCTACAAGATTTTTTCTCTGCCTGACGCTTCTAGGGCCTTCTTTTTCCTCTCTTCCGATTTTGCACCCGAAGTTCAGGGCTATGCCGGAGCCGAATCCGTATGGATTGCCGTCGATAAAAACGGAACTGTTCTCGACTTCAACTTCTTTAAAACTCAGGATACACCTGAGTACGAGCAGATGGTCATGGATGAGAAGAAGCGTTATCTCGGTAAAAACATTTTCAATGGACAACCCTTTGTTGAAGTCGTGACAGGAGCCACCTACAGCTCGACAGGGCTTTCCAACGCGCTTTCGTTGGCTGGACAGCGTTTTCATGCCGCACTTGGCTGCGATGGGCATGATTGTGCTTCTCATAATTCAGTTCAAGCAGGGAAAGAAGCTTCAAAATGCGCCCATAAATTTTTTCACTTCTTCTGTCATCTTTTTTCCGGGAGCTGGCTTGCGACATTAATCATATCGTTGTTTGCTCTTGCTGCTCTCGTAATCCGCTACAGCTTCAAGCAGGTTCCGCAGTGGATTCGTTTTATCTATCTTCTTGCGGTGATACTTGTATGCGGAGTCTGGCTCAGAGCCCAGTTCTCGACTGAAAGTGTCATCAATATTCTGAAACTTAATTTTCCTCTGAGTCCGGGGATTCCCTTTATGCTTCTGCTTGTTATTCCCGTTCTTATGCTTTTTGTCGGAAACATTTACTGCGGCTGGCTCTGTCCCTGCGGAGCGGCTCAGGAACTGGCCGGCTTTTTTGTGAAGGCCAGACCTCCTAAAAAACTCTGGAAGAATCTTCGCTTCATCAAATACATTCTGCTCTTTGTGATACTTGCGCTTTATTTTACAGGCATCAACACTGATTCCTACAGAGGCGATATTCTGCTTTACGGATCGCCGCTTATTTTCATTGTTATATTTGCGTCGCTTTTCATGAGTCGTTTTTATTGCAGGAACATCTGTCCCGCCGGTGCTTTTCTGTCTCTTTTTAATCCAATTCAGATTCTTGCCAGAATACCGTACTTTAAAAATAAAATATCAATCTTTAAACCGGGGAATTGTGACATGGGAATAATGACATTCAAGGAAAAAGACTGTCTCAACTGCAAACGCTGCAACTGTGACGGCAATTACAGGGATTCAGCTGCGTTAAAGGGTGTTAAGCTTGTCGCTTATATTGCTGTATGCCTTGTCATCGCGACTTTTGTGATGATGCCGGTTCTCAAGCTCAACGCGGCGGAAGGAAGTTCCGGACTTCAGGAGGAAATCAAACTGCCCGAGCCTGCGCTGGACAAATCCAAATCCTTCGTCGATGCTCTGAAAAACCGTCAGTCCATAAGAAGTTTTGATACCTCTAAAGATCTTTCGACGCAGACCTTGGCGAATCTTCTCTGGGCAGCGACCGGAGTCAACCGTGAGAGCGGAAAGCTGACTGTGCCGTCTACCCGCAACTGGCAGGAAATCACGGTCTATGTCGCAATGAAAAGCGGAGTTTACAAGTATGACACCAAAGCACATAAGCTTATTCCTGTCATAAAGGACGATATCCGTGTAAATTGCGGAGTTCAGTCCTTTGTGAAGAATGCTCCTGTATGCCTGATTTACGTCGCCGAACTGAGCAAGATGAAGGACGTCAGGGATTCAAAAGAACAGACTCTCATGTATGCAGCTGTGGATTCAGGTTTTATAAGCCAGAATGTTTATCTTTTCTGTGCCTCCGAAAATATGGCTACTGTTGTTCTGGGCGGGGTAAAGAAGGATGATCTTGCGACTCTTATAAAGCTGGACAAGGAAAATCAGCTTCTACTCTTCACTCAGCCCGTAGGTTATCAGGCTTCCGTAAAGTAAGTGCGAGTCAAGCTTTTATTTTGAGAAGAACGCAGCTTCTTCATGGAAGTCCTTGAAGGCTTTTTTGAAGACTTCATCGGCGTTGGAATTGGCTGTACCGTTGAAGTCTTTTTCTGCTTTTTCTATTCTGCTGTTAATGTGAAAATGCATGAATTCTTCAGTTTTGAAATATAGCCTGTCATCTTTTATCGCAAAAAAGCGGGAGATGACAATATCTTCTTTCAGTTCAGGATGAAGCACTGTTATGCGTGCTATTATCTGGGCTTGTGCCTGATCCGGTTTCGGTGAACGGGTTAATGCCCATGTCACGGCAAAGGCTGAAACTGCAAGTGTACTCAGAATTATAACGACAAGTATAAGCTTTTTCGGTGTTTTCATATCCCCCTCTAAACAACGCTTCTGCTAATATACTTATAGATATTTTTATTGCAATAGATTGCAGTTAATATTTTTTCAGGACGTGGAATTCAGGGTCAGGGTTTGAGTATTATATAGGCGGGGAGTCCTTGGATTCCGAAATATTTTAGGAACGCTTCTGTTTCCGGAGCGGAGGGATTTTCAGCCTGATATTTGACGAAAATAAACTTTTCCATTTCCTGACGGACTTCCTTGTCCGCAAGAGTTGTATGCTCCATTGCGGTGCAGTTCTTGCACCAGCTGGCCCAGACATCTATAAGGACGGCTTTGCCTGTTTTCTGAGATTCCTTTAAGGCATCTTCGAGATTTGAACTTGCTAGCGTTTGGCTTTCCTGAGAGCTTGAAGGCAGCAGAGTCCAGCTTGTGTAGAGGTAATAGAGTCCGGCAAGCAGGATCAGAGTCGCGAAAATCTGTTTTACTCTTATAAGCCATTTACCCGGCTTTGGCATCACGGCGAGTCCTGCTCCGGCAAAAGGCCAGGGCAGAGCCATTCCGAGACCAAGGACAAAGGGCAGGGCAAGACCCCATATTTCGCCTTGAGAATAGAGCGCAGAGGACTGAAGAAGTACCGCAATCACAACCGGCGCGACGCAGGCTCCGGCAAGCAGTGCGGATATCGCCCCCATCGCAAAAACAGGAAGGAGCGCCATTGCTCCGGCTTTGGCAGGAGTGATATTGATTTTTGCGCCGAAACGTGAAAAATCAATAGTGAAAATCTCGAACATCGCAAGTGCGAGAACAATGAAGATCAGCGCTATTATCAGGTTGAAGTACCAGAGCGAATTCAATGTCCCGAAGCTTGTTCCTGTGAAAGATGAGAAAAGTCCCAGAGCTCCATACGAGAGCGCTATGCCGAGTCCATATACGCCACCTCTGAGGAAGCCGGAACTTTTGCTGGCGGCGTTAGTTCCCGCTCCAATTATTGCCAGATTAATCGGGATCATCGGCAGGATGCAGGGAGTCAGGTTGAGTCCGAGTCCTCCGATCAGAATGAGCAGGAGCATTATAATCATGCTCTTGTTGGCGAGAATATTTGCAGTTCCTTTGTTTTCTCCTTTGAGAAAGGCAAGAAATTCTGATTTGCCTGTGTATCCCTGAATTACTGCTTCGTCTCCGAATTTTTCAAAGATCGAAGAGTCAAAGGTCTTTGCGGCTTTTGTTTTTTCCACTGGCGGAGCGCTTTTTCCGTTGAGATCTATTTCCAGATGTCCCGGCATAAAGCAGACTGCGGGACTCTCTGGCGCGGCTGCCTTGCAACCTTGGAATTCTATTTCTACGCGATCTGTTTCAGGGGTGAATTTCCAGACGTTTGAGCCTGCCGGATAAATCTGGACATCCCCCATGATCTTGTCCTTATGAGCGATGGACTGAGGACTTTTCAGCGGGGCTGTTTCCCTGTCTTTTGAAAATGCTTTGACAGAGGTGGAATCTTTATAAAGGTAAGAATCCGGCGGCACTTCGGCTTTGACTTCAATGCCGTCCGGATTTTTTGAGTGAGTCCATACGAAAGGACCGTTATTTGCTCCGTGCAGAGAGAGCGCCGTCGCGAATGCGAAGACGCTTGTCAGTAGAAAAAAAAACTGTGCACGGATGAAATTCATATTTTTACTTCTTCTTTATGATTGTTTTGAATTCCTTGATGTATGAGGCGGCGTCGCCTCCTGAGTATCCGGCTGTTCCGATGGACTTTCCCTTACCGTCAATAAATACGATTGTCGGGAAGCCTTCGACTTTATATTTCTCCATCCACTGATCATTCATCTTTGCCTGACCGGGCTGGAGTTTGGTCTTTCTCGGAAAGTCTATAAAAACCGGGATGACCTCGCTGTTTGCGAAATCGCTGAATTCCTTGTGACTTATGAGCTCTTTATCGAGTTTTACACAATAGGGACACCAGTCCGAACCTGTAAAGAGAGCAAGAACGACCTTCTTTTCCTTAGCGGCTGTTTTTATTGCCTCGTCAAGATTTGTTTGCCACTTTACATCCGCTGCCATTGCTGTTCCTGCTACGAAGAGAGCGCAAAGTCCTGCCATCAAAATTTTTCCGAATGATTTCATCAGAATTACTCCTTTTTAAGTTCCATCCTATTCTATTATCTGCTTAGACATTTTGCAAACGACTTTGTTCCGCATGTTTCCGTGATTTATATATCGCTCCCTTCATTGACGCATCAATCCTGACAGGATATCTTTATGTCTTGTTTTTTAAAGAGGTTTTATGATGGGATGCGGAGATTTTACAGAGCTGGAATTGGATGCGATACTTGAAGCGGTGGAGTCATTTTCAGACTATAAGCTGACGGGCTTCGCTTCAAATCTGCCAAGCTATATTAATAGAGTTTATGAACTCGAAACAGTTACAAAAGAACGGATTATCGCGAAGTTCTACCGTCCGGGACGCTGGTCTGCCGACGGGATAATGCAGGAACATGAATTTGTTCTTGACTGCGCGGCGGATGAAATTCCGGTTGTCGCTCCGCTGAGGCTGAAAAACGGGAATACTCTTGCTTCGTTCAACGGTTTCAACTTTGCGCTTTTTCCGAAGAAATGGGGACGTCCTTTCGAGGTTAAAGAGGATGCGGACTGGCAGCGTATCGGACGCATAATCGCCAGAATTCACGCGGCGGGAGCCAGAAAAGACGCTCCGGACAGAATCTGCATGGCTCCTTTCGATTCCTGTCAGGATGACGTGGACTATCTGCTCGAATCCGGTCTGGTCGGACGTACTCATATGAAACGTTTTGAAGATGTCTGTTACCGGATCATCGACAGAATAGGCGATCTCTTCGAGGGCATGGAGTTCATGCGCATACACGGCGACTGCCATCGAGGTAATATTCTGGAACGTCCGGAAGAAGGCATAATGATAATCGACTTTGACGACATGGCGTTCGGGCCGCCGATACAGGATCTATGGCTCCTGCTTCCCGATTACGCCGACAACTCGAAACGTGAGCTCGATCTTATGCTGTCCGGTTATTGCGAGTTCAGGGATTTCGACGACGCTTCCGTGAAACTCATTGAGCCGTTACGCGCGATGAGGATAATTTACTTCCTTGCCTGGTGTGCAAGGCAGTATGACGATTATCAGTTCAGCTCAAGACTGCCAGACTGGGGAAATGATGCTTTCTGGCGCAAGGAAATCAATGATCTTGAAGCACAGTATGAGATCATTGAAAGGAATCTGAACGACTTCTGAATCTCAATGCCTGCCCATGTGAAATAGCGCGATTGCCAGCGTCATCAGGATGGCTGCCGCGACTCTGGCTAAAAGGACGTTGCCGCCTACATGTTTTTCTATATGCTCGTATCCTGCTTTGGCGATCATGAAGCCAATGACAATCGATATCACGCCTCGCGTGGATTGTATGATGTTGCCGTAAACAGCGCCTATCGAACCGAAGCAGATGAAAAGGAATATCACAGCCGTAAACCAGAAGAAGGCGAAGGGTAAGGCACTCTTAAATGCCTGAAAACGTCCGACTTCAGGAACTTTCGTGAAGGGCAGGACGCAGACGGAACAGATTCCCGCGAAAAGATAGCAGAGCGAAACTCCAAGCATGCTTCTTTGAAAGATGCTTCCTGTTTCAAAACAACGCACGACTCCGACAATTGCGAGGTCGGAAAGTCCATAGCATATACATGCTAGAAGAATCCAGAAAATACTCTTGCGGCTCAGCGTCCCGCCGCTGAAGTTCAGAGCGACAGCCGCCAGAATACTCAGCAGCACGGCTCCCCATTGAGCAAGACTGTATGACTCCATTCCCGAAAGAAAACAGATCAGCGAGAGGAAGAGGATTTTCAGGCCGAGAAGGGGCGATACCCGCGAGGCATCGGATTTCTTCAGCGCCCTGAAAAATGCTATCTGCGCAATCAGATAGAAGAACATGCAGAAGAAAAGGGGCTCGAAATAGACTTTGAACGGCGGCATTTTTTCCGGCAGTACGAAGGGGAGTATAAGGAGACAGGCTATGCCCATGTGTACGTGGGCTGAAATCAAAAGAAGCAATGTGCTTCCCGCTCCATGCTTGCCGAGGAATATTCTCGACGCGACATAGGAGCTGGATTGGAGCAGAGCGGCGATAAGGCCCGTGATTATGCCTGTAAGAAACATAGGAGCCTGATCCGCCTTTCTACGGGAAAAAACGTCTTACTTCGAGATAGACGCTTTGAGTTTGAGGAGCTCTTCTTCGAGAGCTGCGATCTTGTCTGAAAGTCTGCGAACCTTTTTGGGGAGAGCAAGTCTTTCGACGAATTCGCGTTCAGGTTCGGCAGGAGTTCCGACCACAGTTGATCCGGGAGGAAGGCTCTTGACGACACCGGAAGTACCGGCAACCTTAGAGCCGTCGCCGATCTGGATGTGTCCATTGATGCCGCCCTTTGCCGCGATGATGACGCCGCGTCCGATCTCAGCGCTTCCGGCAACACCTGCCTGAGCGACGATGAGCGAGAATTCTCCGACGATAACGTTGTGGGCGATCTGTACAAGGTTGTCGATTTTAACACCTGTTTTGATCCATGTTTTGCCGAATCTTGCGCGGTCGACGGTACATGCGGAGCCGATTTCGACATCGTCATCAATCTGAACAATGCCGACCTGCGGAATTTTGATGATGCCTCTGGGACCGGGAACGAAACCGAAGCCGTCGCTGCCGATAACAGTTGAAGGATGGAGAATGACTCTGTTTCCGATGATGCAGCGCTCACGGATTGTGACATTCGGATAAATGAGACAGTTTGCGCCGATTTTGGTGTAGTGTCCGACGTATGATCCTGAGCCGATAACGGTGTTTTCGCCGATGACTGCTCCTGATTCAATGACCGCGTTTGCACAGATAGCGGCTG
>JAKJHH010000047.1:326-6642 GCA_022703965.1 Verrucomicrobiota bacterium | reverse complement strand
ATCTGCCGCGACAACTGCGGAGGGGTGGATGCCGGGCGCGTGCTTGATGGCTTCAGGCGCGAAAATCATAATGGCCTTCGAGAAAACAAGATCGGGATTGTCGCAGATGACAGCGGCGGTTTCGGGCGAAAGTTCTTTTACAAGGTCTTCCGTAACGATGACTGCGCCTGCTTTGCTTTTTTCGAGCTGGGAGACATACTTCTTGTTTCCGAGAAAGGAGATGTCGCCGGGCTTTGCGTCTTTGAGAGAGTTGACGCCTGTTATGACTGTGTCGGGATTGCCCTTGACAGTTCCGCCGCAGATTTTAACGAGTTCTGAAAGAGTGATTTGCTTTGTCATTTTGCGGTATCGCCTTTCTGTTCGGTTTTATTATCATTTTTTGAATCAGCTTTTGTATCAGTCTTGGAGTCGGAGGCCGCAGGTTTTACGTCTCTGCCGCGGTTGAGGTCTCTGAGGATGCCATCGGTGATGTCGATTGCGGGGCTGTGGTAGACGACGGCCGGAATGTTGTTGAGTGTTGCGCCGGACTTATCAAGAACAAGAGTGTATCCCTGAAGAAGAGCCATCTCGCCGACAGTCTTCTTGATTTCGTTGAGGATTTCGTTTCTGTTCTTTTCATATTCGTCACGGAGCTGACGCTGTTTTTCGCGTGTGTACTGGCGCAGCTCTGCCTCCTTGGAGTTCATCTGACGATATTTGTCCTGAGCCGCGAGACGTTTGCTTTCGCGCTCAACTTCGGAAGCCGCGATGTTCTGAGAAGCGTCTCTGAGAGTCTTGAACTCCTCCTGAAGTTTTGTCAGTGACTCATTCAGTTTATCGGAGTAGTCTTTGAAGAGTTCCGCCTGTTTTTTCAAGTTGGCATCAACGATTTTTGTCTTGTAATATTCCTGAAAAATCTTATCCATGTCGATAACTGCGATTTTAAGGTCTGCCGCATTGGCGCAGAGGATGCAGAACAGTATGACTGTCAGCGATAAAAAGATCTTTTTCATAGTGAATCCGGAGGCTCCGTGTTAATTATAATAGAACAAAACATTACTATCTAAAAGCCCTCTATTCAAACTGAAGGGCTTATTCTTCGGTAATTCTGTCGAAGGTCTGACGAATGTGCAGAGCGGCTTCTTTAAAGGAGGAAAAGCGTTCATCCGGATTTCTGGCGCTCATTCTTGCGAGAATGGAGATGATTTCATCGGGACAATCAGGCGGGAGTTTCTGGCTGAGTGAGTCTCCGATCGTGATGGACTGGATTTTCCTGGCGGATCTGAAGGCGTCTTCGGCGGAGAAAAGCGGCTTGCCGGAAATAAGATGAAAGAGAACCATGCCGAGACTGTAGATTTCGGATGCCATGTTTTCGGGTTGTCCCGTTATGCGTTCAGGAGGCATGTAGAGTGGAGAGCCTTCGATGGATTTGCTTGCGCTGATGACAGATACCTCCGCAATCGTGCGACAGAGTCCGAAGTCAAAGAGTTTCAGATTGCCGTTTGAGTCGATAATTATGTTCTGCGGCTTCAGGTCTCTGTAAAGATATCCGGCGTCGTATATTTTCTGTTCTGCGGAAAGAAGCTGAAGTCCCCAGAGCAGGGCGAATTTTTTGGATACCGGATTTCCGCTCTCAATGAGGGTGTCCAGACGTATGCCATGCAGGTACTCCATGACGGAATAGTACTCTCCTGAACTTTCTCCATATGCTTCCACATAAACGAGATGAGGATGTCTTCCGAAACTTTTGGCAATACTTGCTTCACGAATAAGAGCGTCGATGAGATGGGGATCTGTGTTTTTCTCTCGCGGGAGTATCTTTACAGCATAGTCCTTTTCGGGATGTATGGCGGAGAGAGCCTTGTATACACTGCCCATACCGCCGCTTCCTGAAGGCTCATAGAGCCAGAAGCTGTCTATTTTCATCGGTACTGGGAAAATTGATTTGCATGCCGGACATTTGCCGGCTGAAAGGGGGCCGAGTTTAGTAAAATCGAGTTCGTTGCTGCATGTGCGGCAAGTGATTCTGCCCTTGTTAAGAAGCTGAAGATCAGGACGTTCAGGCCCGGGTATCCGGGGATTTTCTCTGGACTTTCCTAATTTGAATGAAAACATGATATTGCTTCCGCTTTCAGCATGTTAAACTTACAGTGAACACTTCTAATATACATTAGGAGCGCCCGTCTGTGAAGTATGAAGGAAATAAAAAGCCTGAAAAACTGCCTTGCAGGAGCTATGGATTTTTAAGAGGTTTTCTTTTGCAGAAACGTTTGAAAAGCTACTTAGCAATATTATCTTTTGAGTAAAGCATAGGTTGGCAGCGCGAAAATCCGCAGACGGACAAATGACAAAGGACAGGCAGATGTCTGAACAGACCGGAGATTTTTCTTACGAAGCATTTAATCATGATTCCTTCCTGAATACTTTCCGGGAAGTTACTGTCAGTTTTGGACAGAGGGTTGTCCGTGAAGGCGATATTGAAAGTCTGAAGGCTTCTCTGGACATGTTGCCGGCAGCTTCCTTTGTACTGACGGAACGCGGTGAAATAGTGGCGGCGAACAATGCGTTTTCAGCTCTTTTCAATTCCGGACTGCCTGTCGAGACTCACTTTTTCTTCGGCAACTTCATACGTCCTGTCAGCGGACTGAAGGAATGGCTGGAAAAGATTTTTCCCGTCTCTTTGAAAGAGCGGATCAGGATTGAGGCGCTATGTCGTCTCTCTTCAGGGCAGAAATGCTCAGGCGCGCTGGATTCTGTAATCATAAAAAATAAATCTGACGGCAGATTCTATATCTCCTGTGAGATAGATGTTTCTTCAGCCGAGAGCGAAGTGGTACTGCGTCTGGCTTCCGCGATTGAACAGGCTGCCGAAAATATAGTCATCACGACGCTGGACGGCTTTATTATCTACGTGAATCCTTCCTTTGAGAAGCTCAGCGGCTATTCCCATGACGAGATTACCGGAAAGAATGCCTCAATGCTACGTTCCGGTGAGAATAAAGACGATGAGTTTTATCAGAATATCGATAATGTTCTGATGGGCGGAGCTGTCTGGAGCGGAAGAATGCGGAATCGCAAGAAAAACGGAGACATATACGAGAAGGACGTTACAATATCGCCGGTTAAGGACAGCAGCGGCAGAATAATCAACTTTGTCTCTGTTTCACGCGATGTGACTGAAAGCATAAGGCTTGAGAAAGAACTTCGTCAGGCTCAGAAGATGCAGGCGATAGGAACACTTGCCGGAGGAATCGCCCATGACTTCAACAATCTGCTGATGTCCATGATGGGCTATACTGAAATGGCGTTGACCCGTCTCAAGGAAGAAGATCGCGATACCAGAGATTTCCTTTCGCAGGTCTGTATTTCCGGCAAACGCGCCAGAGACCTTATCCGTCAGATTCTCACATTCAGCCGTCAGTCGGAACGAAAGGTTGCTCCAGTGCAGGCAGGCTTGATAATCAAGGAAGCGCTTAAACTGATCCGTTCGATACTTCCTTCAACGATCAGGATAGCCAGCGATATCCGCAGTAATGCAAGCTGTATTGCCGATCCTACTGAACTGCATCAGGTCATAATGAATCTCTGCACCAACGCGGCTCACGCCATGATGGAACACGGCGGGACTATAGATGTGGTTCTTGATGATGTGCTGCTTGCCGCGGAATCTGAAATCTGCCGCACAAAAGGCATAAAAGGAGGCCGCTATATCATGCTTTCGGTAAAGGACACCGGAAAAGGAATGGACAGCGGGATTCTTGAGCGTATTTTTGAACCGTTTTTTACAACCAAGAAACTTGGTGAGGGCACCGGAATGGGGCTTTCAGTGGTTCACGGGATTGTGAAGGATCTCAGCGGTTGTATAACGGTGGAAAGCCGTCCGGGGCGCGGTTCGGTGTTTAAAATATACATTCCGGCTACCGCTCCTCTTCACTCCGTGCCGGAGCAGGCTCCGGAGCAGAGAGTCGGCAATAAGGAAGTCATACTTTTTGCCGACGATGAGCCGATGCTCGTAGATATGATGGAAAAAATGCTCAGTATGCTTAATTACAGTCCGGTTTCGGTCAACGGCGGCAGCAATGCTCTGGAGATCTTCAAGGAGTCGCCCGATCGCTTTGATCTTGTCATAACTGATCTTACGATGCCGGGCATGACAGGGCTTCAACTGGCAAGAGAGGTTCTTGCTCTTCGTCATGATATTCCCGTTGTTGTCTGTTCCGGCTACAGCGAGATCATTTCACGCGAAGATATTGAGGCGCTGGGAATCAAGGCTTTTCTCACAAAACCGGTTTCGGTCAATGAGCTTTCAAAAACGCTTACATCAATTCTGAACAGTGTAAAAAAGGAGTCCTGAGATGGGGACTTCAAAAGACAACAGCCGCCAGTCCCAGAGAGAGGACGAGTGTATTTCGGGGATCATCGACTCCCTCCGCGTAGAGCTTTCGGCCAAGACAGTTGAGTTGGAACAGTTGCGTTACGAGCTCAATGCAGCCCGGAAAATCTATGCCGACTTCTATGACAACGCGCCGGTTTCATACATCAGCGTCGACCGTAACGGCGTGATCATCGATATGAATGCCAGAGCCTGTTCCCTTTTTGAATGTGCAAGAGATTTCGCCTGCGGTAGAAATATGCTTCTTTTCGCAACTGACGAATTCAAGGAAGCCTGTCGTTTCTTCCTTCGCAATGTCTTCGAGTCCGCTTCATATCAGAACTGCACAATGAAAATGCTTAAAGGGACGCAAAATTTTACGGCTTTGCTTGAGGCCGGGATTGTTAGGGGCATTACTCCCGGACGCGGAAGTACGATATGCAGAATCGCTGTTTATGACATATCCGAGCGTGTGCGAATGGAGAGTCTTCTTCATATTCAGCGCGATCTCGTGCTTGCCCTTTCTTCAACAGACAGCTTCAAGAAAGCGGCAGATTTCCTTGTCGGAGCCTGCATGAGAATTGAGGGAATCGACTCCGGATGCCTCTTCATATGCGATGGAGAAGGACGCAATATATCTGTTCTTTCAGAGAAAGGTTTTTCCGGCCATAATTCGGAATCTATGGAGGCCTCGGCGGAACGGACTCTTTCAAAAATCATCGCGGGCGGCAATCCGCTTTACATTTCCAAAGAGCAGCTTTCCGAATGGTTGAGCGATGGAGTTTTTCACGACCATAATCTCTCATCCATAGCCCTGATTCCGGTCTTTCACCTTTCCAAGCCTCTGGCTCTTCTGGCAATGGGATCTCACAGTGTTGCGTCCATTCCGTCTTTCGCCTGCACTGCTCTTGAGGCTATTGCTTTTGAAACCGGCGCGGCTCTTGCACGAATCCGTATCGAATCCGACCTGAAGGAGAGCGAATCCAGACTTCGCGGCATCATGGACAACTCAACCGCTCTAATATACATGAAAGATCTGAGCGGACGCTTTATCATGGTAAATCAGTATTTCTGCAAGGTTTTCAAACTTAAAAAACACGACATCCTCGGACGCACTACCAGAGAGCTTTTTCCTCATATCGACAGTGATATATTCATGGAACATGATCATGAAGTCCTGAAGCGGAACTGTTCGATGGAGTTTGAAGAATCCATTTCCATGGATGATGGTTTTCATACGTATCTTTCCATTAAATTCCCTGTCGCCGGACGTGACGGCAAGCCTTTTGCCGTTTGCGGTATAGATACCGATATTACAGACCGCAAAAACGCTTTTGCCGCCTTGAAACAGGCTGTCGAAGAAGCCGAATCAGCCAATCGCGTCAAGTCTCAGTTCCTGGCAAATATGAGCCATGAAATCCGCACTCCGATGAATGCTATCATAGGCTTTGCCGACCTGGTTCTCAACACAAATCTGGACGATCAGCAGCGCAAATGTCTGAATATCGTCAAAGCCCGCGGTGAAGATTTGCTGGTCATCATCAACGATATTCTTGATTTGTCAAAAATAGAATCCGGCAAGATGCAGATTATTCCGGGACACGTTAACCTGAAGAATCTTGTGCAGGACATGATCCGCAGTTTCCTGCCGCATACTACTCAGAAGGGCATTGCGATATTTTCCGATGTGTCTCCGAAAGTTCCTGACGAGGTCTCCACCGACCCTGTCAGATTGCGTCAGATTCTGGTTAATCTTATCGGCAATGCGGTGAAATTCACTGAAGCCGGACATATCATGCTTGGACTTACAGTGGATCCGAAGAACACTCCTCCCGGTTTTGTAACTTTGCATTTTACGGTGACGGATACCGGAATCGGCATTCCGCAGGACAAGCTTGATATCATTTTCGATGCCTTTACTCAGGCGGACAGCGGCAGTTCCAGAAAATACGGAGGCACCGGACT
>JAKJHH010000047.1:0-255 GCA_022703965.1 Verrucomicrobiota bacterium | reverse complement strand
GCACATTCCACTTCACCATCCGCGCCGCCAAAGTCCTCTGAGTCTTTAATCATAATATGATTCCGTTTCGAGCTTGCTTTTGCCTGAAAACACTTATATCTTTCAAAAGATTTTCTAAGCAGAGAACAGGGATTTTATCATGATGACGAAGGAACCGCTGTCATTGTCGCAGCAGGAGTCCGGAAGGCGAAACTATGCCCGTTTCAGTCTTATCAACGGGCTTTCATATATATGCGTCGGCGAAACGGTCATAAT
>JAKJHH010000046.1 GCA_022703965.1 Verrucomicrobiota bacterium | reverse complement strand
GTGATGGAGCCGCCGTGAGCCTCGACAAGCCTTTTACATACGGCAAGTCCGAGACCTGTTCCGGCGTTTCCTTTGGAGGATATGAATAGATCAAATATCTTTTTGGTTTCCTGTGGCTCAAGACCTACGCCGTTGTCGGTTACAGTGACAATGATGTAGTCCTTGTTCTCGCTGAGTTTTGATGAAATATAGACATAACCGATGTCTTTTTCATCAAGGCTTGTCTGTTTGGACTGAACAGCCTGTTCCGCGTTGATTACAAGGTTGAGCAGAATTCTATGTATGCCTTTTGAATCGACTTCAGCAAAGAGATTGTTGTCCTTTATGGACGGATCATAGTCGAACTTGATGCCTTCGCTTTCCATCTGGTCGCGCCAGAGTTCGATGACATCACGTATTATTTCGTTGATGTCGTGAACGGCGAAGTTGGGTTTCTGTTCGCTGGCGAGGTTCAGCAAGTCTAGTACGACGTTGCCAAGACGTCTATGATTCTTGTTAAGGATGTTCCAGGATTCGTTGGAAAGATTTAAATCCCTTTCATCAATGCCCATGCGAAGCAGATTCAAGCTGCCGTCGAGTCCGGCAAGAATGTTCTTGATGTAATGAGAAAGGCTTGCGGCGGTCGTACCGGTCGCGACGAGACGTTCGTTTTTGACGTTGAACTCCTGCATTTTGGAGTGTTCTATCGCCATTCCTGAAGTATGACCGATGACGGTGAGCAGACGGAGATCGTCTTCTATATATTTTTCAGTGCTGTGCGTCATACTGAGGTAAAGCATGCCGTTGAGCTGCTGTTTGCCGAGCAGAGGAACACACATTGTGCTTATATAGGTTTTTTCGCCCTTTGTGTCCTGAGTGTTTTCGTCTATGGAGAGAACCGCTTCACGGTTTTCCTTCACGAAATTGATCACCGAAGCATTCAGGTCGGAAATCTGCGGATCTTTGATCGGGCCGTTCGGCGTTCTTGCCAGAGAGGGCAGGAAGGTCGAATTGTTTATGTCGAAGAGCAGGAGATACGCTCTATCCGACTTCATCACATTACAAACGGCGGAAAGGATTTTCGCGTAAAGCTCTTTCTCGTCCTGTACGCTGGATATGATGTTCTGGAATTTATATACCGCAGCCAGACGCTTGTTTTCATCGCGCGGAATCTGAGGTTTCTGTTCTTCCAGATGATGTATTTCGCTGGGGCCGCCTCCGCCGGGACTCAGGGTGTCCGGTTTGATTCTGAAGGATATGGAGGCGTTAAGTTTTGATGTTGTGCATTTTTCTTCCATGCCGGGCATGGTCATTTCAAAAATGGTTTTACCGATACGAACAGATGTTCTTGGGGGCAGGGGGACTCTTTTTGTCACTTTCTGACCGACGATCCATGTGCCGTTGGTGCTGCCAAGGTCTTCAATGAACCATTTTTCACTTTCAAAGGAGAGTTTGCAATGTACACGTGAAATTAGGGTGTCTGCAATATGCAGATCTGATTCTGATGATCTGCCAATGGTAAATTCAGGCTTTGATACAGGGTATTCGGCTCCGCGATAGCTTCCGCCTATTACCTTGAGTACAAAACAATTGAATTCAATCGGACCAGCCTGCTGATCTGTCATATCCACTTCGGCTCTCTCTTTATTATTTGACAGAGGAAGCATCCCCTGTTATTTCCCTGCGATTGTTTACAGTAAAATACACGCATTGAATTAATATTCAATAAAGTCTGAAGACTTTCTCCGCAGTTCCGCTTTCCTCCAGAACAGATCCGGCAAGATAGAGGGAGCCTGCGGCTATCGTAATTGTCGATTTTTTCGGCATTTTGAGTGCGTCTTTAAGGTTTTCTGCCTGTCTTGATTCGATTGAAGGCGCGATACATTCAAGTATTCCCTGAAGTTCTTCGGGACTGCGGCTTTTTCTGTATGCGCCGGGGATCGGTATGAATATGAACTCTTCTGCGAGCGGAGCGAGATGTTTCAGGATCGCAACGGTCTCCTTGTCGCTGAAGTTGCCGAAGATGAAGCTGAATTTCCTGCCGGGCATGATTTCCTGAAGGGAAGATGCGAGAGCCTCCGCGCCTTCGGGATTATGTGCGCCGTCAAGAATAAAGTCAGGCGTAATGAACTGTATGCGTCCCGGCCAGAAGGCGCGCTTCATGCCTTCTTTTGCTTTTTCCTGATCGAAACGGAACTGACTTGCGAGATATTTCAGTACATGCCAGGCTAATTCCGCATTTTTTCTCTGAATGAAGCCAGGCATTGAAACTTTGAGTTTTGTTGAGTCTGAACTTTTGAATTCCTGAATAAATCTGCCGTTCTCAAAGGAGCAGGACTCCATAGCGCCCGGCATCAGGGATTCGTTGAGCGGACTATGTTTTTCCTCCGCCCTATCTCTGATGACTTTTAGAGCTTCTTTAGGCATATCGACACCGGTGAAAACGGGTTTACCAGGCTTTATGATTCCTGCTTTTTCAAAGGCTATTTTTTCAATGCTGTCGCCAAGGTATTGCTGGTGCTCCAAGGCTATTCCTGTGATTACGGAACAGACTGGATCGACCGTGTTTGTCGCATCTAGACGTCCGCCCATGCCGGTTTCAAGAATCACAAAATCGCAATTTTCGCGACTGAAGTAGAGAAATGCCAGCGCTGTCGTGACTTCAAAATAGGTGGGTGAAGCTCCTTCCCTGCGCATTGCCTCTACTGCGTCTTTAAGCTCAGAAACGAGCTCTTTCAAGTACTCGTCCTCTATCATTGTTCCATTGATAAGGTGAGGTGAAGAGTAGAAGCCTGTTTTGTAGCCTGCCGCATTGAGTGCCGAATCCAGAAACGCGCAGACGGAGCCTTTGCCGTTTGTTCCGGCTACGTGTATGAACTTCAAGTTGTTCTGCGGATTCCCGACGCGTTCCAGCAGTTTGAAGGTCTGCTCAAGCCCCAGCTTTATGCCGAAGAATTCAAGCGATGACAGATATTCGAGAATGTCTTTTGTGTTGCTCATAATAAAATAAAAAACTCCGGCATATGCCGGAGTTTAAAGGATCTTTTTTTTGAATCAGTAGAGTTCTGACCAACTGGGATAGCTTGTGTTCATTCTGCCGCTGAAGACCGGACGATTTTTTCCTGTCCATGTGTCAATCACATAGATTGTGGTGGTGTCGCCTGCTTTGCGGGTCGCGACAAGATGTCTGTTATCGGGAGCCCATGAAGGGGTGTCCCAGTCGCCGGAAGTTTCGATTATGCTCTTGGCAGGGAATTTTCCGCTGGGGTCATGTACTGCAATAGTATAGTTTCCGACTTTTGCAGAATATGCAACTTTTCCATCATTCGACCAGCTCGGAGAAGCTGCTTCGCTGCCGATTGTCGGTACTCTTGAAATGCTTCCTCCCGAGGGAGATATCGTATAAAGTTTCGGACGTCCTGAGCCTTGGTCAGAAACAAAGCATATCTGTCCGCCGTCCGGAGACCAGCAGGGGGAGGCTTCAACTGCCTTGCCGCTTGTCAGTCTGCGGGGGGCGCCGCCTGAGACCGGTTTGACATAGAGGTCAACCATGTCGTTCAGACTGAGGATTGCCGCGAGAGACTGACCGTTGGGAGATATCGCGCCTCCGGCGTTAAGGCCGGGGAGCTGTGTAAGTCTGCGGGTTCTGTTTGAGCCGAGATCAAGCTCAACAACGTCGGTAGACCCTCTGTTATAGTATGTATAGACGATTGATTTACTGTTATGTCCCCAGTCAGGTTCGACTGAGAGCGAATTGTTTCGTGTAAGCTGACGGGCATTCTGTCCGTCGTAGTCGGCTATGTAGATTTCCTTGATTCCGCGGCCTGTTTCAACGCAGAAGGCAATTCTGGAACAGCAGATTGAGACTCCGAAGTTCTTTTTCAGGATTGCGTCAACTGCTCTGTGGGATGCAGTTGATGCGCTTGCAGCATCCGAGCCGCTGTAGGTTCCCATTGGAGTTCCGGCTCCGTTGGCGAGTACAAGGTTTACCGAGTTGCCGCTGGCTGTTCCGGAAACAATGAAGTCCGGTGTGCCGCTTGTTACAACGTCGAACCATCCGCAGTTCTGAAGGTCAGAGAGAACTGCCTTGGACATCTGGTCGTTACCGGAGACTCCCTTGAAGATCAGTTTGGGATTTTTGTCGCTCCATGATTTTACAACTGTGACCTGTGCCTGTGCCGGTACAAATGCGGCCACTGTAAGAAGGGCGGCAAGCATTTTGACGGCAATAAATTTTTTTGCCAGAAACATATTTAATTTTCTCCTTTGTGCGGATATCTTATAAGACCAGACTATCGCCGGGCTTTTCTGATTTTCTGAATTCCATATAAGTTATAACGTTAATCCGGCAGGACAAGCCCGGAGTATAAAAAAATGATTATGCAAAGTGAAAAAGGCAGTTCTCTAAGCGGTCTCCAGGAGGCCGTTGATGCCTTTTTTAGAAATAACGGCCCCCTTTCGGCAGCCGCTTTCGGCGGCGGAAGAACTTACGAACACCGTCCACAGCAGGGGCAGATGGCTGCCGCTGTCATTGATTCATTCATTGCTGGACGCAATCTCTGCGTGGAGGCTCCTACAGGTATCGGCAAGAGTCTTGCTTATCTTGTTCCGGCTGTTCTTTTTGCCTTGGCATGTAAAAAGCCGGTTGTCATAGCGACCGAGACTATAAATCTTCAGGAGCAGCTCATGGAGAAGGATATTCCGCTCCTTCAAGATATGTTGCCCGATGAATTTAGTGCCGCTCTTGCTCTCGGACGGGGAAATTATCTTTGTCTGCGCCGTTTCGGGCTTGTGCAAGGCGACAGCCGTCATGATTACCTTCCGGCACCGGGGATGATGAGTGATGTCGAAAAGCTTTCCGACTGGGCGGCAAAATCCGATGACGGATGCCGCGCTTCATATCCCTGGAAGATAGATGCGACTCTCTGGAATTGTGTCTGCTGCGAGAACGGCAACTGCGCCGGGCCGATGTGCTCCGACTTCAAGAGCTGCTTTTACTGGAAGGCTCGCAGGCAATGGGAACGCGCTGATATCATTGTTGCTAACCATGCTTTGTTTTTCGCAGACCTGAAAATTCGTCAGACGGCGGACAATCTTCAAAACTGTCTTCTTCCTGAATATTCGGCCATTATTTTCGACGAGGCTCATACTATAGAGGATAATGCGGCAAGTCATCTTGGCTTGAGACTGACCGAATCAGGATTCCGCTTTTTCCTGAACCGTCTTTATTCGCCTGTGACCGGACGAGGACTCTTGGCGCGTCCCGGAGAGGAAAGCATGCGTCTGCGTAATATGCTTTCTGAAATCCATGACAGCGCGTCCTCATATTTCACACTGGTATATGACTGGCTTTCTTCTCATGGAGACGGACAGCAGTCCGAAGAGCGCGGCGGAGGTCGTACCGTCAGAGTTCGCAAGCCGGGCTTTGTGCCTGATCTGCTGACTGAAAAGCTTGCGATTCTTGAGTCCGCTCTCGGAGGCTATCTTGAGGGACTTGAGGACGAACGCAAAGATTATCGAGCTGAAATATCATCACAGTTTGAAAAGTGCATGTATTATAAGCAGGCTTTCTATGATTTCATCAATGCCCGCCTGCCTGAGCATGTATACTGGACGGAGGAACGACGTTCCGCCTCAAGAACGAGTCTGACTTTGCAGGCGGCTCCGCTGAACGTGAGCGAGCTTTTGAATACAATGCTTTTTTCAGGGAAAATGCCTGTAATCATGACAAGCGCTACTTTGACTGTCGCCAAAAAGCTGGACTTTTTCAAAAAACGCAGCGGTTTCGCAAACGGCGACGAGCTTATACTTGATTCTCCTTTTGACTACAAGAGTCAGGCTAAAATTTATATTTCAGGCAATGTTCCCGATCCGGCGGAAAAAGGCTATATTGACGCAGCTTCTGACGAGATCGAGCATTTTGTCATGATGACGAAGGGACGTGCATTCGTTCTTTTTACAAGCTATGGAACCTTGCGTAACTGCGCTCAAAGACTGGATTCCCGTTTTCGGGCATCAGGCATCAACATTCTTATTCACGGCGACAGCATGACACGCAGTGCCATGATAAAGGAGTTCAAGCAGGACAATGGAGCAGTGATCTTCGGAACCACAAGCTTCTGGACGGGCGTGGATGTTCCCGGCGACGCTTTAAGCAATGTAATAATAACAAAACTGCCCTTCGCTGTGCCCGACCATCCTCTGGTCGAGTCAAGATGTGAGCGATTGAAGCAACAGGGCGGAAATCCCTTTATGGATTATTCCCTGCCTGATGCTGTTTTGAAATTCCGTCAGGGGATTGGCCGTCTTATCAGAAGTCGCTCAGACAAGGGGATCATCGTGATCCTGGACAAGCGAGTTGTTTCAAAACGTTATGGTCATATTTTTCTGGACTCCATTCCTGACTGTCCGAGAGAAATTACCGGAAAAAGACCCTGAAAAGAGCCTCAAGTCAAAAAAAAGTCAAAAAAACTTATTTTTTTTCTTGCCATGCTCTGGTAAATGATTTATCCGGTGCTATATAAAGCACCATGGTAAAATTCAGAGTCTAAGGCAAAAACCAAGAGAAAAGGAGAAGGGGTTGATGAAACACTCATTCTACGACGTCAAGACAAGAAAGAAAGTCGAAGCAGAAGTCAAAGAAAAAGTGAAGTACGGAAAAAAGGGCAATGAAAGATTTGCTTTTAAGGCCGTAACAAAAGACGGACGCAATCTCACAGCCTTCGTAGGCAAAGAAGTCTGGGACAAGGCTAAGGTCTGAGTCCTTTCTTTCTTTTGTGAAAACCTCCGGCTCTCCGGGGGGTTTTTTTTACCCTCATTCCGGAGGATTCTTTATGCTGAGATTCGGTCTCTGCTGTCTTTTTCTTGAGGCTCCTGTAAAGTTCCGAACTCTCAATTTCCGCCATATTGCCTCTCTGGGACGGGAGGAACGGCTGGAAAAGTTCTCAATAATCGCGCTGGAGAACTCTGAAAATCTTCTGAAAGCCCTCAAATTTGCCAAGGATATGAAGATCGGCGCATTCAGAGTGGCTTCCGATCTATTGCCGCTCTATACGCATCCTGAGACGGCTTACAGACTCGAGCATCTTCCTGAATGCTCCGCGATAATTAAGAATTTCAAGGAGGTTGCTTCCTTTGCCGCTTTGAATGATATCCGCCTGAGTTTTCATCCGGATCAGTTTGTTATTCTTAATTCGCCGGATGGAAAGATAGTGGCTAACTCGATTTCCGAACTCGCATATCAGGCACATTTAGCGTCGCTTATCGGAGCTTCCGTGATAAATATTCACATGGGGGGAGTCTACGGAGACCGCAAGTCTGCGATAGCCAGATTTTGTGATAATTATAAAAAGCTGCCGGACGCAATACAATCCCGCCTGACTCTTGAAAACGATGATATATCTTATACCGTCCGTGATCTTGAGCCTGTATGTTCTGAGCTGGGGATTCCGCTTGTTTACGACGTGCATCATCATCGCTGCAATCCTGACGGGCTTTCTGTTGAGGAGGCAAGCAATATTTCAATGCAATCATGGAAGAGTTCAGGGCGTGGAGAACCGTATTTTCATATTTCTTCGCCTCTTTCAGGATGGGACGATCTTAAAAAGCGCAGAACTCATGCGGATTACATAAATCCTCTTGACTTTCCGGCATTCTGGATGAATCTTGATATCACTGTGGATGTCGAGGCTAAGGCCAAGGAACTTGCCGTAAATAAACTCGTTAAAGATTTGAGGGGGATTTATGGAGACTATCAAGCTTGGGGTAAGTAAGTGTCTGCTGGGGGAACCTGTCCGTTACGACGGACAGCACAAACTGGACAAATATATTCGCGACAGTCTCGGAAAATTTGTGACTTTTGTGCCTGTCTGTCCTGAAGTGGAATGCGGATTGCCTGTGCCACGCGAATCCATGCGTTTAGTGGGGCGTCCGGAGGATTATCGCCTTCTGACCTCACGAAGCGGCCGAGATATCACTCCAATGATGAGAGAATGGCTTCCTTCTGTGATAAATAAGCTCCAGACTGAAAAAATCTCCGGATTCATATTTAAAAAGGGGTCTCCCAGTTCAGCGTTTAACGATGCAAAAATATATTCATCGACCGGAATTCCGATTGCGCGCGGAGCTGGAATATTTGCTGCTGAAGTTTTGAAGAATTTTCCTCTGATCCCCTGTGAAGACGAGGGACGTTTGAATGATGATAATCTCCGCGAGAATTTTATAGAACGTCTTTTTGTCTATGCGCGCTGGCAGGAATTTATTGATTCCGGAGCTTCTTTAGCCGGACTTGTTGAGTTTCATATGAAGCACAAGCTGCTTATCATGGCACACAGCCCGTCAGCTCTTAAACAGCTTGGACAGATTGCAGCTCAAGGCAGGAAGGGCAGGAGAGGGGAGAACTTCGATTCGTATATCAGGCTCCTTATGGACTCGCTTAAGCTTCAGGCGACTGTAAGGAAGAATGTCAATGTACTGATGCACATTGCCGGATACTTCAAAAAACAACTTTCCACTGCTGAGAAAGAGGAATTTCAGGAGATATTGAATGCCTATATGAACGGGCTTCTGCCTCTGATAGTTCCGGTTACCCTTTTGAATCACTATGTACGGAGTTTCGGGGAGGAATATCTTAAGGATCAGTACTATCTAAATCCACATCCTCTTGAGTTGAAACTCCGTAATCACGTGTAGGAGAGAAGGACTATTCAGTTCTACTGAACTGGATTTGCTGCTTGCATCTGTTTGAGAGCGGCTTTTGCTTCCTGCTCTTTTTTGCTGATTTCTGAGAACTGAGCCTGAAGTTCAGCCATCTGCTTTTCAATAATCTTCAACTCTTCATGAGCTGATTTTACCGCCTGGACTTTTGCTTCTCTGGAGGCTTGTGTTTCAAGAGGTGCCGGCTCAAGTTTTTTAGAGCTGCAATAAAAGCACTTGCTGGGAGGGGCTGAGCCTACACCGGGATTAGGCTTGCCGCATGTTTGGCAGATCCATTCCAAGTTAACGCTTTTGACCCTGTTCATATCCTTGTTTGCGTTTTGAAGCTTAATATATTCGTCTTTTTTTATCTTCAGTTGAGGAGCAAGGGCTTTAATGTTGTCAAGAATCTGTGATTTTTCGATTGAGTAATCTGTTTTTGTCGGAAGTGCCGCCGCAGTTGCCACGGAAGTACTTGTAGCCACTGATGCCGTTGAACCGGATTTCGAGGAAGTGTTTGTGCTTGCGAGCGGTGCCGCGCTTACAATTGTCGGTGCTGTTGCGGTTTTACTTGTAAGTTGCTTGATGATGCTCATTGCGCCGTCTCCGGCAAAAAACAGAAATGCTCCGAACGACAAGATCGCGGCAATAAAAGAATTGATTATAAGCAGTTTCATGATACCCCCTCAAAATTATAAGTATGATTAACATATTTTGAAGAGTTCATTTGTCAAGTTCTGGAAGAATATATTTTACTCTTGTGCTTGACGAGTAATACTTTCCATTCTTTGGCGCACTGTGCGATTATAGAGCTCTGTGTTTTGAACTGCGATGCCTACGGCATCATGAAGGAGAATGGCCGGAGTTACGCCTGTATTGACCGGAAGTTCAATAAGATCCCGGCTTTTGCAGTAGCGACATATTTCTGTGTGCGTATCATTTTTAAGCGGGGTGATTTTTCCGCAGCTCATACATCTGTAATTCAGATATTCAGGAGAAGAAGAGTTGGAGCTGTTCGTCTGACTTACGTTTTGTCGTGTTCCTGTACCTGGACGTTGCGGGCCATTTGAGTTTGTCGGCTCAGTGCTCTGCTTTGAGGACTCAGCGCTTTTGCTGGAGACGGTTTGTACTTTTGCTGGCAGATTGCCGTTGCCTATATAGCTTTGAAGCTGCTTATTGACGGTGGCGTGGAATTGATTTTTGTTTTCTGCTGTGACTCGCTTGTCATGTAACGGAAGGTCTTTTGCAGTGAATCTCCTGCCAGAAAATATATCAGCGAGCCGCCGATTGCGGATATGATAATACCGCCAATTATAAGATTTTTCATGTGTGTCCCCTCTCAGAAATGGAATCAGGCAAGAATATAATAGCAAAAAAATCAAATTAAAGGCAGTTTTTATGCGTTTTCGATGAGTTCCGCTTTTTGTAATTTATGGAGAATGCCTGCGAGCATGCTTCGTGTAATCGGCTTAAGAAGGAAATCATTCATGCCAACTTGCAAGCAGTGTTCTTTATTGTCATTAATCGAATTGGCTGTGAGCGCAACAATATAAGAGGGATGTCTTTTGCAATTTTTTTCGTAGATTCTGATTTTTTCAACAGTGTCAAAACTGTAGCCGTCCTGCATTGCCAGATCGAGCAGTATCAAATCAAAATGTTTGTGCTCGACAAGTGAAAATACATCTTTACAAGAGAATGCCTCCGTGCATTTACAGGAGAATCCCTCAAGTATGGTTCTGGTAATTTTTACGCTTGGAGTGTGGTCATCTGCGATTAGAACTTTTAGTTCTGAGGCAACGATATCGCTGTAATAAGTCAAATCCGGGAGTTCAGGATTCATCACGTAAGCATTCTTTAAGGGGATTTCAAAGTAGAAAATTGAGCCTTGGCCTTTTTGGCTTTCCGCATGAATATTGCCGCCCATCAGCGTGACAAGATGCTTGCAGATGGATAGGCCAAGGCCGTAGCCGCCATAGAGTCTGGCAGTAGAAATATCATCTTGGGTGAATGCTTCAAAGATATTGTGCATTTTTTCAAAACTGATGCCAATTCCGGTGTCTTTTACGGAGAAGCGGTATATGAATGGACCGTCGCTTGTTTGTCTTTGATCTGTTTTCTTGATACTGAGTTCAATAGCGCCGGAATCTGTAAATTTCAGCGCGTTAGTCAGAAGATTGGAGATAATTTGTTTCAGGCGCGTAGGATCGCAATATACCCAGGCATTTTCTTCGGAGAGCAGTGAGCTGCTGATTGATATCCCTTTTTTGCTAGCCGAGAGCTTGAAGGCTTTTTCGATGGAAAAAACAAGGTCATTCAGACTGCATGGGATTTCTTCAAGAATCATTTTTCCGGATTCTATCTTAGCCAGATCCAGAATTTCACCTATTATGCTGACAAGCATTTTTCCGGATTCTTCCATGGTATCCAATAAATCAATCTGATCTTTGTCTGTTGCAGTTTCCCTCAGTAGTTCGATTGCTCCGATCATGCTGTTTAGAGGAGTTCTGATTTCATGGCTGATATTGGCGAGAAAGCGACTTTTTGCAAAATTGGCGTTATCGGCTTCCTCTTTGGCCTTTCGCAGATCTTTCTCCATCCTGCCTCTTTCCGTTATATCGATGACAGATCCGACAAGTCCTGCTATTGAGCCGTCTGGTGCATTGAAGGCTGATTTGTAAATGATAAAGTGATGCAAGTCTCCTTCCGGTGGCTGTATGGATGATTCATAGGAAACAATTCTATGTTCTCCGCTCAATACAATTTTATCCATTGACTCATGAAGCGGGGGATTTATGAACGGCATGAAATTGGATACCTTGTTTCCGATGATTTGTTCTCGCGGCAGCTGTATGAAGTTTTCGCAATAATTGTTATTGCATTCCAGATAAACTCCATTCTTATCCTTGCAGAAGACTGGATATGGCATGGCATCTACGAATTGCCTGAGAAGAGCGCTTTTTCTCTCGACAGTCTCTTTTGCTTCTGCAAGAGAGTCCATAGTTTCTTTGAGTTTTTGCTTTGTGGCATTGAATGAGTCCACGAGTTCGCCGAATTCATCGTTTCTGCTTGCCTTTGCTATATTAGAGAAATCCATGTTGCGTATTTTTTCAAGTCCTTTTCTGACTGAAAGCAGGTGTGTTGTCATGCGGTTGCCAAGTATCCAGCCAAAGGCCATGACAAGCGGGAGAATGATCAGTACGCTTAAGGCTCCTTTTTTTATTATGCTGAGGTTTGCTTCTTTGACTGATTTTGCGTCTATATCCACTCCGATATAAGCGTATACATTCCCGGACTTATCGATAATCGGTGCAAATCCTGAGAGCCATGCGCCAAAGCGGTCGTGTGATATGAAGTTGTCGGCATGGGCTTTTTTTGCCGTGTCCGGATGGCGGGCGTGTTTAAGCCAGATTCCATCGGGATCGGGGATTTCTTCTCCGATTTCTGCGCTTTCGAGTCCGTCCTTGGGGGATTCATCCACTATAAAAACTATTTTCCCATCCGGAGTGATCCTGAAAACGTATATATTGCTGATTCCGTCCGTTATGTGCCTGTTATCATCCAGAAAGTGCTGAATGCGTTTGAATTCCGCCTTGTCTTTATCCTGCGGCTGTTCTATTGCGGACAGTTCTTCCTGATTGATTTGCTTTGACAGCAAGCTTGCGCAATCCTTGATCTGTGTCTGCATTATAGTCAGGGTTGTGTCTGAGGTTATGAAATAGTTGCTTATGCTTGATAGACACAGGCAGAAAAGGGCAAGAAGCATGAAGAGGATGATTAGTCTTGCGCGCAATCCGATTTTTAGAAAGGAAATATTTTTCATAAACTCCCATTGCCCCATTTCCTGTTGGCAAATCTAGCTTCTTGGGGAAGGTATGTCAAGTATCTTTGGGAGCGGAGAGAAGATTGGCGGAAATAAAAAAGAACTTTCCCGTTAGACGGGAAAGCTCTTGAGTTGATGAAATCAGACAATTGCGAATGTCATTGTTGTCTTGGAGACAATTTTGTCGCCAACTCTGATAAGACCGTCGCCTTTGCCGAAACGTGATTTTCCTTCCGGAATATCGACTTCGCATATGAGCTGGTCGCCGGGAAGAACCGGATGGAAGAATTCGGATTTGTCGATAGCCATGAAAAGTCCGAGCTTTCCCTGATTTTCAGGTCTGGAGAGCATGAAGACACAGCCTGCCTGAGCGACCATTTCAGCCTGAAGCGCGCCAGGAAGGACAGCATAGTCAGGAGCATAGCCGCGATAGATGGGCTCGTTATATGTAGCATTCTTAACCGCCGTGACATGAGTGCCTTCCATCGATATAATGTAGTCAATAAGAAGGAAGGGGAAACGGTGGGGAATGATCTTCTTTATTGCAACGTTGTCCAGTGCGATTTTCTCGGTCTTGTCGAATTCATTGAAGCCTTCAGGCATTGAAACTGCCTTCTGGATGGGTCTGACCGCGAGAGTGATTTCCGCCTGACAGGTTAGACCGGAGGCATTACGAGTGGTCGCTACAATTTCAGCTTCATTGTTCTGAACTGATTTTACTTCAGCTTCGACGTACATTCTGTCGCCGGGATAGTTCGGCTTGCGGAACTTGACTTTGCGGAGTTCCTTGATGTAGATTTCGCCGTCTGTTCCGGCCTGAATCTTGCCGTGAACAGCAATCTGAGCAAGCTGTTCCATTGATTCAATCTGAAGGACGCCCGGGACAATAGGATGTTCCGGAAAATGTCCGTTGAAATACTGTTCGTTGACAGAGATGTTTTTAAGGCCGATGCATTTTGTATCGCTTTCGATTTTTACTCTGTCAAGGAGCAGCATCGGATAACGATAAGGAAGAATATTCTTGATCTCGTTTATACCTAATATTTCAGAAGCCATGTTTTTTTACCTTTCGTTACAACGTAATATAAAATGCGTTCTGGTTCTCCGCAAGCATTTGTTTGATATAATCGGCATATTTTATGCGACAGAATGAGCCTGAGCCTGACTTATGACCGCCTTTGCAAGCTGTACATTGCTGGGATGTCCGGGCTTGACTGCAATAATATGAGCTTTTACGCGCATGCCCGTAAGATATATGTCGCCAACGACGTCCAGTATTTTGTGACGCACAAGCTCATTGGGATAGCGGAGTCCATCCTTGCAGATGATCGCTCCATTATGAATGATTGCCGCGTTGTCCAGACTTCCGCCTTTGACAAGTCCCATTGCGAGAAGCTGCTCAAGCTCCTTGTATATGCAGAAGGTTCTTGCCGAGGCGATCTGATTTGTAAAGCTGTCGAGGTTGATCTCGGTCGAGAAATACTGGGTATCGAGCACGCTTGCGCCGAAGGATACTATGCAGCTTATCTTGAGCTTGTCGCAAGGGGTCAGGACAAGCTTGGTTTCTTTGTCTTCGATGATTATAGGCTGTTGGGGAGCAAATACTTTTGCTGGAACATTCTGGCATTCAATGCCGGAGTCAAGGATCATTTTCAGGTAAGGCATTGCGCTTCCGTCGGCAATTGGAGGCTCGGCTCCGTCCATGTCCACAATCGCGTTGTCGATGCCTGCTGCGTTGAGGGCTGAAAGTACGTGTTCCACTGTTACGACAAAGCCTTTGCCGGAAGCAATGGTTGTTCCGCGTCTGACGTCGACTACATTTGTTGCAAGAGCCTTGATTTCAGGAGCTCCGGGCAGGTCTATGCGTCTGAATAATATTCCGGTGTCGGGGGCGGCAGGCTTGATTCCGAGATTTGCCCTGGCTCCGGTATGAAGAGCTATGCCCGAGTAGAAAACCGGATTTTTTACTGTATTCTGCATTTCCATAATAGTCTTACCTCATATAAATTAAGAAGCGGATTCTTCCTTTCCGGAAGCTGCATCCTTTTAATGTAAAATATTTTCCTGATATTTCTAATCGGAATACGGATCAGATGAATAAAAAAATCAAAACACTTGTTGTTACAGGCCCTACAGCCAGCGGGAAAACCTCTCTGGCTGTCTCCCTTTCGCTTTCTTTCGGTGGCGAGATCATAAGCGCGGACTCCCGTCAGGTCTATATTGGAATGGACATCGGAACCGGCAAGGATATCGTTGAATACACAAGGGACGGACGTTCCGTTCCGTATCACTTGATTGATGTCGAGGATCCTGTTAAAGGGGAATATAATCTCAGCCGCTTTTACAAAGATGCTGTGGAGGCAATACGGAAGATTGATGCGAAGGGTGCTCTTCCTGTTATCTGTGGCGGAAGTACATTATATGTGCATTCGGTGCTTTCCGGTTATCGCATGGAGGGTGGGCCGCCGGATTCCTTTTTGCGTGCAAAACTTGAAGCAATGTCGGCGGAAGAGATCGCTTCTTGGTTCAAATCTGAGCGTCCTGATGCCTTTGAGACTTTGAAGGACAAAGGGAACAAGACTCGTCTCATACGCGCCGCGGAAAAAGCATTTTCCACTGTAAATGCCGATTATCCTGACAGTAGCTCAATTGCAGAGTTTCTGGTACTGGCTCCTTATTACAAGAGAAAGGAGGCTCATCGCCGGATAGAAGCGCGTCTTGATGCCCGTTTGAATTCGGGAATGCTTGATGAGGCGATTCGTCTGCATGATGCCGGACTTTCCTGGCAGCGCATGGAGTATCTTGGACTTGAATATCGTTATATGGCGCTGCATCTTCAGGGGAAAATAAGCTACTCCGAGATGCGCGATACTCTTTTTATCCATATCCGGCAGTTTGTGAAACGTCAGGATATATGGTTCAGGAAAATGGAGAGGGAGGGGCTTCTGATTCACTGGATTCCTGACGGTGATTCCGATATCGCTGCCTCTCTTGTCCGTACTTGGCTGGATGGCGGTGCTCTCCCCGAACCCGTTATACGTCTGAAGGATATAGATTACGGGAAGCAGGGCTTTTGACAGGCTAGAAAAAAATTATTAAAAATATAATTTGACGAGACATGAAAAATCTGAATGTCTGACTATATTGACAACAGAGGATTTAGGAAAACAAGGACAAATCCACCAATGACAGAGCTGAAATCTAAGACTGTTCTTATCTGTGATGATGATGATCTTCTCAGAGAGTTCTATGCCCGTGTTCTGAAATCACAGGGATATGGAACTATTTCCGCTACAAACGGAGATGAAGCTATTGCTGTCCTTGAGCAGAATTCCAATATAGCCTTGGCTATTGTTGATCTGCTTATGCCTATACGTACCGGCTGGGAATTGATCGAATATATGAAGGGGCGCGATGAGCTCAAGAATATTCCGATAATCGCGATTACCGGCTTGGCTACTTCCTTTGACGAATTCGAGAACGTCAAGCAGACATGCAATGCGGTTCTCCATAAAGGTGACTTTGATCTCGAACAGTTCACCCGGAAGCTTAAAGAGCTTCTCTAATTCACTTCAAGTAAGCCCATGACTAAAATGCCAGATGTTCAGGATTCCATCCTGCTCCTTATTGATGTTCAGGAAAAATTCATTCCTGTCTTTCCGCGTATAGGCGAAACTATCCTGCCTAGTATTCACTTTCTGCTTTCTGTTGCAGGAGAATTGAAACTGCCTGTAATATTCACGGAGCAGTATCCCGCTGGACTTGGGCATACTCTGCCTGAGTTGAAGTCCTATTATCGTCCTGAGTGGCCTGTGCTTGAAAAGACCAGTTTTTCCTGTTTTGGCGAAGCTTCATTCCGTATGCAGATATCGCAGCTCTCGGTGAAAAATATTTTTATTGCCGGTATTGAAACGCATGTGTGCGTACAGCAGACTGCCTGCGAAGCGCTTGCTCGCGGCTATTCTGTCTATCCGCTTTTTGATGCGCTGGCATCCCGGCATGATTTTGACCATGAGACCGGAATTGAGTATATGAGGCAGGCCGGTGCTCGCGTTACTACAACGGAGTCAGCAGTTTTCATGTTAATGAAGGACGCAAAACATCCTTCTTTCCGCTTTACGCAGAAATTAATAAAGCAGAAAAAATGAATAATTTTTCAATAATCTGCTTGATAGAATGCTATTCAGGTATACTTTATAGCCCGTTTCAGATGAGTCCCTATCGTCTAGAGGCCTAGGACACCAGGTTTTCATCCTGGTAACCGGGGTTCGAATCCCCGTGGGGATGCCATTTTTCTTATGGCAGTTTTTTGTTGATTGAGGCTTTAATGCCTCCGGTACTTCAGGTCCCTATCGTCTAGAGGCCTAGGACACCAGGTTTTCATCCTGGTAACCGGGGTTCGAATCCCCGTGGGGATGCCATCTCCACCTGAAAGTACTATCTCTCCCGCAATGCAGCTTATATTCTCTGATCTCTAAATATCTTTTTCAACTTTGGCTGTTCTGGGGATTTTTCCCTCGTATGTAGATAATCTTCGCAAAGCTTCTTTTTCCAGTTGCAGGAGTCCGGCACAGGGCTATAGTTTCTGCATTGAGGAAGAGCGGGGCAGACGTCCTTAGTTTATTTGAGGTTATTGCTTAATGTCAAAAAGACAGATTATATTTCTGGTACTTTCTTCCCTTCTTTTGCTGGCATGTTTTCTGGCTGATACGCCTGGAATGATAAGCGAACTCAGGCAACAGCTCCAGTTTGGAATTTGAAGTTGGCTGAGATTACAGCCCATTCCATAAAAGGTTCCGCCGCATGTCTGAGTTCAGAATCTCTGCGTCAGGCTGCCTTCTTTGTGGAACAGAATCTTAAGCACGGAGACTTGAAAGCCGCTTCACAGAGTCAGTCTCCTCCATCCACAAAGAATATGAAACTTTGAGAAAGCTTTTGCTTACGGTTTACGGGGCGGAAATTGAATCATAACGAGCTGGTTGCATAGCAGTTTCCGAATTCAGCTCTTGCCGTTTGTGTGTGATGTGAGATGAAATCTGTTTTGGCTTTAGTGTAGGCATCGCGGTCGTGTTCGTACTTTGTTTTCAGTTCCAGCTTGAGATTGCCGTATGCTTCGGCAATGTCAGGATCTAGCTTCAGGTAATCTCTGAAATAAAGCTCGCCCCAGTCGCCGGGATATCTTATGTGGAGATGGAATACTTTTTCGGCGAATCCTTCTGGCGTATATCCCTTCATGAACATCATGTGCGGAGGGGGATTCTCGGGTTGAGGTGAATATGTCCACGCGTCCGCTTCAAGAGCTCTGCGGATATTCTCCGGAGCGGCATTTTCTGTGATCTCAAGCAGGATATCGACAGTCGGCTTGGAAAGGAGTCCCGGCACAGTTGTGCTTCCGATATGGTTTATGCGAAATATATCGCTTTTGGTGCATAGATTCAGAATGCGCGCTTCTTCTTCGGCATACCATTCAAAGTATGCAGGATTGTGCTCTTTGATGATGATCGGGAAGAGCTGCCAGAGCTCTTCCCTGCTCATTTCTGAAAGTTTTTTATTGTTTCGCTCGTTCATTAAAAAACAGACAAATCCCATTTGTCCTGCCATTTGATCTTGATTTTATCATCCTCAAAGGAGATCGGAAGCCATACATAGCCTCCTGTGATTGCGTCTTCAGGACGCCATATATCGAAAATCGCAATGCATGCATTCTTTTTGCCGTTGACCGGAAGGATGTAAGTGCTTTGTCCGCCGTAAGTAAGTTCCGGGCCGAGTTTGTTGTGCGGATTGATTCCCTCGCATGGATTTCCAAGTTCTTTCCATGGCCCCCATATAGATTCGGCCACTGCGGATCTTGCGGCGTTTGGTGCCCAGCCTGTGCAGTCCGAGCTTATAAGCCAGTATTTCCCGTGCGCTTTGCAGATTGCCGGCGCTTCATTCCAGCGACGCGGGAAAATCCTTACGTATTTGCCGCTGCTTGAGAGAAAGTCCTCGCTGAGTTCTGAGATGTGCAGAGTGCTGTTTTCCTCCGAGGCGCATATATGATAGGCTTTGCCGTCCTCATCCACAAACAGCGTCATGTCGCGGGACATCTGACCATTCTGGAAATCGCGTGCCAGAATTGGGGCTTGCATTGTCTCGGAGCTGGGGCTTCCTCCGAATTTTTTGCTTTTGATTTTATCCAGTTCTTCCTGATTGACTTTATCCGCTTCTGTTACGTTCAAAGGCCAGTGTCCTGCATTCAGGCGGAATGAGCGCAAATATTCATAAGGCCCCGTAGGTTTATCTGAGATCGCCACGGCTGCGCGTGCGGCATCATAGCCCTTTCCTTTGAGCTCAAGATGAAACCACATGACGAATTTTTTTGTCTTCGGGTTATATATCACTTTTGGACGCTCAATGACGGATTCTTTTGCGATATCGCTTGTCGGATCGTCAGAAACCTTTAATGCGATGCCTTCATCCTTCCAGTTATACAAGTCTTTTGAGGAATAAACGTGCACTCCGACATGAGCCAGATTTCCTGCTTTTCCTTCGATTTTATGCTCTCCGAACCAGTAATAGCTGCCGTTGTGAAAGAGGATTCCGCCTCCGTGCGCATTGATGTGTACTTCTTTGTCATCAGGCCAGTTTCTATCCGGGATAAATTGAGTTCTCGCTGATTCAGACATTATGTAAACCTCATATTTTATGATTTGATATAAAGCAGATAATGTTCATCCTGAATCGTTGATCTTCAAGCGCAAGTTCATGGTAAACTGAGTGTCTTGTCCAAATATATATCGAAAATTTAAGAATCGTGGTAGTGGGGCAGTGGGGATTCAGCATATGGATTGCTAAAATAATTTACTGAAATCTGTATTCCGTTTCGTTTTTCCGATATTTTGCGGGACTGATGGCAAAGCGTTGTTTAAAAGAGCGGAAAAAAAGAGTCCGGTCGCTGAAGTTTAAACGCTCAAGTATTTCTTCCACCGACAATTCGCTTTCGCGCAGGAGGCGGGCCGCTTCCTGAAATTTCAGGTCGCGTATATATTCCATCGGAGATTGCTGATAAAAATCCTTCCAATGCCGGAAAAAAGTACGGCGGGAAATGCCGTTTTTGCGCAAAACATCGTCCAGATTTATATCGTCATTATAATGAAGTTGCAGATAAGAGGCGACGAGTCTTATCTTGGGCGCATAAGAATCTGTGGGGTTTTCTACATATTCCTGGAGCAACAATTCTTCAAGAAGTTGAAATGAGCTCAGATCAATTTGTTCAGCGATACCAGGGACTTGAGACATTTCGATCAATTTTCGGAGATGCTGTATAAGAGCTGTGATGCGTGGAGTAATCTGAAAGCTCCAGCCCGGGGCAGATGTGGGAATTCCGGCCTTATTGAATTCCGGAAGCAGCTCGCTGGAATAGTATAAAGACAAGCCTTCTCTGGTGCCTCGAATATTATTCACATGTTCCACTCCGGGCGGCTTGATAAGCACATATGGGAACGGTGTCTTGTAAGTTTTTTTGTCAAAAACATCCTCTGCATAATCCTCATCCGATGAAAGTCTGATACAGAATTCGAGATCCTTTCCGATCAGAGACCATGCCGTTCCAGTGTTCAATGCTATCGAATAGGAGAATAGGCTGAGAGGAAACGGAAATCTCAACCTTCTAGGCACTGTGTCCATATAAAGTAACTCATGATGCATCTCTGTCGGCTCCCTTATGGATTTTAATTTTAAGTATAGCATATTCAGCAATGGATGCAAAAAAGAATATGTACTTTATGTGTGTGGCACGGTGAAATACTTTTTTGGCACGAGATAACATTGTCCTGAGAGAAAAAATATTATATACTCATATGCAGCAACATAAAAAGGATTGTGAGCATGAATGAGATTGCCAGAAAAATATTGTCTCCGCTCATCCGTGATGATATGGAAATAGAAGAGCGCATCAGGCTTGGAATAGAAAGCAATCGCAAAGCTTTTGCAACTGTTAAGTTGAAGAGAAACGATGGAAGTCCCGTGGAAAAAGCGGAGGTCGTTTTCAGGCAGACACGTCATGAATATCGTTTCGGCTGCAATGCATTCATGTTGCAACAGTTCGATGAATCAGAGAAAAATGAGATTTATGAGAAAGAATTTGCCCGTTTATTTAATCTTGCGGTTCTTCCGTTTTACTGGAAGGATCTTGAACCGGAGGAAGGAAAAGCCCGTTTTAGTCGGGAGAGTCCGAAAATGTATCGCCGTCCGGCAATAGACACCTTACTTGATTACTGTGAAAAGTATGGGATTACCCCCAAGGGACATCCTTTGACATGGCACGAATTCATCCCTGACTGGGCACCTGCGGACAAGCGGAATATTGAGACGCGTTGGGAGTGCAGGATTAAGGAGCTTGCTGAGCGTTACGGTGATAGGATCAAGATATGGGATGTATGTAACGAAGCTTTGCAGTGGAATCCTGTATCCATGGCAACGATGCCGGATGAACACGTGGAAAAAGCGTTCAGGATTGCCGGGAAATATTTTCCTGCCAGTACGGAACTTCTATATAATGACGGGCCCTGGATGAGCTGGAATAATTTCCACGGAGATTATACACCGCTTTATCTATTGGCTCGTCATTTGAAAGGCATAGGACTTCCGATCCGCGGGCTAGGCTTGCAGTACCATCTGGCATTTTTCGAGAATGTAAAAACACTTATTGACTGGTCTCATCAGATGTTGAGTCCTAAATTTTTGTTTGCGCATATGGATCAGTACGCAAAACTTGGATTGCCGCTCAATGTTTCTGAAATTACTATTACAGCACATGAAGATTTGGGAGACGGGCAGCGTTTTCAGGAACTTGTCACTGAAAAACTGTACAGAATCTGGTTCAGTCACGCAGCCACAAACGGGATTATATGGTGGAATCTTGTTGATGGAACGGCATCCGGTACGGGGGCATTTAATTTCAATCAGGGCGAAAATCAGTATCGAGGCGGTCTTTTGAATAGCGACATGACACGTAAACCTGCATTCAAAGTGCTGGATCGTCTGATCAATAAAGAGTGGCATAGCGAAGGAGTACTGTCTTATGAAGACGGTGCTGAGAATCATTTCAAGGGTTTTTACGGGGAGTATGAACTCCTAATAAAGACGGATTCCGGAACTTTAACAAGAGCTCTTATGCTTTCAAAAGACGCAAAAAATGAATTTGCATTTACAATATAGATGAAACAAAGCGACTGTTTGGGAAGAAGGACATTCTAAGTATGAAAAAACTGGAAGCGCATCATGATAGGGCTTGTTTCAGCAGTTTCACGCTTGTTGAACTGTTGATTGTTATAGCAATTATTTCTCTGATGATGACCATGCTTCTGCCCGCATTGAGCTCATCGCGCGATGTTGCGAAGCGTATCCGCTGCCTCGGTAATCTGAGACAGATATATACATACGCGGCAAACTACACAGAATCGTCAAACGGCTGGTG